>VFZK01000005.1 GCA_016871215.1 Acidimicrobiia bacterium
CCGGCACCAGCAAGTGGAACAAGATTGAACATCGCATGTCTTGTCACATCACAGCAAATTGGCGGGGTCGGCCGCTAAGCAGTCTGGCAGTGATCGTCAACCTGATCGCCTCGACCACCACCCGGACAGGATTGACCATCCAGGCCGACCTGGACCTGGGGACATATGAAAAAGGTATCCGGGTATCCAAAGATGAAATGGCAAGACTTCAATTGAAGCCAGCCGACTTTCACGGCGAGTGGAACTACACGATCACATCCAGAAATCCAGCGGTAACGTAACTCATCACGTCTCCTCATCAAACATAATTGGTGCAGTTTATTAATTTACGTCTCCTAACCGCCAGATCCCAGTAGGCAAGCAAGTCCTCTTGGTGTATTTCAATCCAAGCGACGACTAATTTGTGCTTCTTCGCTGGAAGATCGCCAGCCAGTATTGAGCCATCGTGAATGGAGTAGACAGCAACTTGTCCCTGATACTCAGCGTGGATGTGCGGCACATGGTGTCTATCCGTATCATAGAAGAACATCTTAATCAGAATGCCATAAAACATCGAGATTAGGCATCGGCACCTTGCCTTCGTATTACGCCCAACGGGTGCGAGATGAGCCGCAGGCGGTGTCGGCTCCATCGAGGGTTCGCGCCGCTGTTGAACGGTCCGCTGGATGGCCCGGTTGGGCGGCGCTATTTGATAGGGGCTCATCCCTCGCCCTTGTATTCGCCTTCGAAAATACTTTCTTGCCACCGTCCAGATCTTCAACTCCGCAATAGGCAACACGAAGTATCCGCAATGCTCAGTGAAAACGGCGACGGCCTTCTTCGGCCGGCTCTGCAGAAGAAACGCGAACTTGAGTTCGGCAGTCGATCCGTCGACGAACTCTATCTCCAGCGTCTGATGGGGGCAGTCTCCAGCGAATAGGACGTGCTTCCTGATCTCGGCAGGCGGTCGACCGAGATGGGCCGCGAGTTCCTCGGCCCGGTCCTCGATGATAGTGCGGATCTTTCACTGAGCCCTACTCCAACCAACTGCTTCTCGGAGCTACTCGGCCTCCATCCACTCGTGCCGCCCAACATGGTATGGCTGTAGGCCCTACGGCCTGCAGCCTATTCTGACTGTGCGTCTTCTCCGCAGCAACTTCAATCTTGCGACATCCCAGCGACTTGCCTTCAACTCCCGTGCGTTGCTGACCGCAGAATAGTAGGCTCACTGCAGCCTACCTTGCAGCCTGTCCGCTGGACTCAGTGCTCCTCGCCATTGCCCGGTGAGTCAGAACGCGCGTAGAGATCGAATGTGTTACAGAACCTTGGAACTACATCCATGTGGTGAACAAGGCAGGTCGAGGGCGTTCGAGTTGTGCAAGTCAAGGTCTGCAATTCGAGGACGTGGGCATCTTGTCCGTTTCCGGTGCGGGGCAGCGGCGGAGGGCGCAGCCGGTAGCCATTCCCCATCAGACCGGTGTCCAGCGAGAAAGGTGTGGGACACGATGGGGAGCAACGAGGTTCCGTTACAGTTCCATTGCTTCTCTTGCACTTGTAACGGGTTCCGGGCCGACGGGCAGGCTGCTGGTTTGGGCGTCACGGCGCGGTCCAGGCCCACTAGCCCGATTGTCGGCAAGGTCGAAGGTTGACGGGGGCGTGCCGGGCAACCGCGTCGGGAAACGCATTCGTTCGGAGGGCAGAAAAACAGGCATTCGACGGCGTGGGGCCTCGCTTCCAGGAAAGCCGTCCAGGCTGGTGCGTCCGCCCGAAGGAGCGCACTCTACCAGGGGGACATTTTTCTTTGTAAATTCATTGAACGTGCTAGAATCGTTGACGTTGCAGTGGCTCTCAGTCGCCCTGAGAATCCTAATGAACCCGGCAATCTCGAACGTTAAGTGCCAACAGGCAACTGGATGACGGAGGGCTGTTGTCTCGCCGCGCACTCGCTGTGCGGTTGTTTGGATTGGGCGGAGTCTCCATGAATGCGATTGACGAACAGAAGAGTCTGATCGAGTACCTCGAAGCTGCGCTTACGGCGGCTCGCAAGCATCTGGCATCCGATCCGGAAAAGATCAGCCGCATCGAACGCGAACTGGCCGAGGCTCAGAGCGAATTTGCACGCCTGGCGAGACTGGAAGAGCCCGCTGTTTCGCACCTGCCGCAGGCGGCATCGCCAGCCCCTCCAACCGCTCAAGCTGCTCCGGCGTCCAGACCGTTGCCTGTGCGTGACTTTGAACTGAATCTTCAGCTGAGGTCCGCGCCTTTCTACAGTTCATTTCTCGACAATCTCAAATCGCTGTTTGTCAATGAAACGAAGGTCTACAACATCAGTGCCCGGCCTGTTCACACGAACTTGATGGTGGAATTGGATCCGTGGTATCGGACGCTGGCTAACAATCTCAAGGCCCTCGTCAAACCAGAACCCAAGCTCTACCAAATCTCGTCCAAGCCCGTCGAGACGGAGCTCCTTCTTCGGCAGCAGCCCTGGTTCGTAACGGTCTTTTCGCAGCTGAAGTACCTCTTCGTGAAGGAAGAGCGGCCTGAGGTTCAAATCACTGCCCAGCCCGTCGAAGTAGACGAGATCTTCAAGGAGTACAAGTTTCGTTCCAGCTCGCTGGCGTTTTCGATGGTTGCCCACGTGGTGGCGGTGCTGGCGATTCTCTTTGTGCCGATGTGGCTGATGAAGGAAGTTGCGAAGAAAGCGGACACGTCGAAGATCGAACTGCTCGATCCGAGCCAGCTTGCCTTGAATTTGCCGCCGAAACCCGAGAAGACTGGCGGCGGTGGTGGCGGAGGCCGTCGGGAGGAGTTGCCTGCTTCGAAAGGCAAGCTCCCGCGCCCCTCGGACAAACAGCTCACTCCGCCCACGCCCAAGATTGTCAACTTAGACCCCGTGCTGGCGGTGGAGCCGACGGTCATCGTGCCTCAACTGAATTCGTTTCCTGACATCAACATTGCGAACTACGGCGATCCGCTGGGGATTCCTGGGCCTCCTTCCAGTGGGCCTGGCACCGGAGGCGGCATAGGAACCGGCACAGGTGGTGGTGTCGGCCCGGGTAAAGGTGGCGGCGTTGGCCCGGGCGAAGGCGGTGGTATTGGCGGTGGTGTGTTTCGCGTCGGCGGCGGCGTCAGCGCCCCCTCGATTGTCTACCGAGTCGAGCCTACCTATTCTGAAGAGGCTCGCAAAGCCAAGTATCAGGGTGTCGTCGTCTTATCTGCCATCGTCCGCAAAGACGGCACCATCGAGATCCTAAAGGTTGTGCGGGGACTGGGCCTGGGATTGGACGAGAATGCCATCCAGGCGCTGAAACAGTGGCGGTTCAGGCCCGGAATGAAGAATGGCGTTCCCGTCGACGTGGCGCTGAACATCGAAGTTAATTTCTCACTCAGGTAGTCTCTCATCTCACCGGCCGAAGGCCAGCGACCTCTCCAAGTGTCTTGACCTCAGTTTCATTGACCCCTGCGGAACGCACCGAAGCACGGTTTCGGCGTCCGGCGCGGCGACCAGCCCTGGGCTAGCTAGTTTCTGTCGCGAAACTCCGAAAGACGCTCGGCGTAAGGGTTTCAGTCCCGGAGGGTCCAGCATCGCAAGATACGCATGCCACCGGCATGGGCTTCCAGCCCCGTCGCTCCCGCGTAGGCGGGAGCCCAGGGAGGGTTGGACCTATCGCTTGAGTACCCATATCGGCGGAACCCTGGATTCCCGCTTCCGCGGGAATGATGACATCGTTCGCGCCGGAAAGGGGCACGGCTGAAAAGCCGGTCCCTGTGCCGAAGAGGCTGCGGGGAATGTGCGCGGATCCGGGAAATCCATGCCATCTTTCGGCGCTGTTGCACAGCAGAAAGGCTCGTCTGGTCTGCCTTCCGAGTTTCGCGACAGAAACTAGCTAGACGGGAATCCTCACCAACAACGGCTCGCCCTCCCAATTCCTCTGGATCATCGAGGCAGGGCGCTGCGTGCCTGAGGATTGCCGTCCGGCTTAAGCCGCCAGGCCGCTACCACCAGACCAAGGCCACCGCCCAGGAGCAGAACGGCCGGCACGGGGCTTGGTTGGCGAGTCCAGGGTAGCAGCTCGCCGATTCTGGAGTTGACGACCAGGATGGCCCAGCCGTTGATTGCCGCATGCATTGGAATGGCGTAAGACAGGTTACCCGTCCGCCAAACTACGAACGCTAGCAAGAGGCCAGCCAGCGATGTAGGAAGCAGTGCCGGCAGGTTGCGGTGAAAGAGGCCAAACAACACCGATGTCATCATCAGGCCCTGCCCCGGCTGGCTGAACTCCAGAAACCTTCCCAGCATGAATCCTCGAAACAGCAGCTCCTCACAGACCGCTGGGGTCACGGCCAAGGCGAAGAGGATCCAGCCGAGTTGAGGGATGGAATCGGCTCGGAGCAATCTCTCAACTTCCGGGTTGAGACTGGCTCGAATTCCCGTCAAGCGATCTTGCCAGAAAACGACTTCATCCAGCCAGAACAGCGCAGAGAGTACCAGCACAAGGCACCAGAAAAGATTGTCCGCCCTGGCTCGACGCAGGCTGAACGCCGTTCTTTTGTCGAGGTTCAGCAGATGAGCGAAGAACAGCGGAACCGAGCCCACCAAGAGAAACTGCAGGCAGACTGACTGAATTGTGGCGCTGGGGCTGCTCGGGGCAGGCGAAAGCAGGAGCGTGGGAAGGAGAACGGCGATGAAAGCAGCCCCGGCTTGCGCAGCGGGGCTGCTGAAGATGAGGATTCGTCGAGCCGGGCCCCTGGCATCCCGAGGCTCGGCAGGGCCGCTCACGGCTTTGCGGCAGGAGCCTGCGGATTCGGAGCTGGAGCCGGGTCTCGGAACAATGCTGGATCGAGAACGCTGGCGAAGTCGACCTGGCTGACCGCAAGCCTTGAGAGTTTACGGCCTTGGCGCGAGATGATTTCCGCAGGCACCTTCAGGCCCTCCTTTTCCGTGTAACGAAGGTACTTCTCTTCTCCAGCGACAATCCCTTTTCCCTTGGGTAGTTCGCGCTCGATCTCGAACTCGTATTTGTAAATCAAGTAGGTGCTCGAATCGAACGACAGCCGTCCGCGAACATACTCGCCTGCGAGGAATCCCGAAACTTCAAGCAGATCGAGTTGCCGCCCGTCCTCCTCGGCCTTGCCGCCATAGCGAAACTTCTGAAACGAGACGAGCAGAAGGTCGGGCCTGAGTTGGGCCACAATCGCCGATTTGAGCGGATCGCCGCTTTTGGGTGGAAGGGAAAGAATTGTGTCGCCAACCTTCACCCAGCCTTTGTCTCGATTGAGAATCGTGATGGCATCAGTGCCCTCTCCGGAAGCCTCTGACCGAAAGTAACTGGCTTCTTTGAAATAAGCTTTCATCTGAAGCGGCTTAGAAGCGGGCGTGCCGGGAGTCTCGGCCTGATAGTGGAAGGTAGCGTTGGTGAACGAAAGAATCTTCGCTTCCCCACCGTACGCCAGCAGTGCTTTCCTGATGATGGCTTCCGCGAGGTCGGGTGCCGGAGAGGGGCGTTGCTGGCCAGGCGCAGCGAATTTGGGAGACATCTGTGCTGGCACCAATCCGCGGCGACACCGCGTGCCTGCCGCCGCCTCCTCCAGGTAGAAAGCCGCCGGAACGAGGCTTGCTGCCAGCATGACGGCTGATGCACACGCCCGAGACACTCTGGCGCAGGGCCACACAGTAGGCCTGCGGCTCCACGATGAGACCGACGACGAGCGCACTTCCCGGACCTCATGGCGTCGCGCGTTCGCGGAGATGCCACTGGATTCATGGGCTGGGGTTTTCAAGTTCGAGTCCTGTTCGATTCGCTCTGCCGCGGGTAGCAGATTGGCCTGGTTATCCTTTAGATGCGTAGTAGCCCTTCTTGGCTCGCACCTTCAGATTCTTCTGATTCGGCAAGCTGACTTTCAAGGCGCGATAACCGCCGTCCCTCAGGGAATTCGTCGAAGTGTAGCTCAGGATGTACTGGCTTCGCAGCTCTTCTTGAATCGCCTCGAAGGCTTTCTTGAAGTCCTGCGGCTTGGAAGGGAAAAACGCCCGTCCGCCGGTGGCCTCGGCATACCGTTTGAGCGTTCCATCGTCTCCGCCTCCCCCGAAAAAGGGCCCGCCCGCCCGATTCGAGATGGCGTAGACGATCACGTCAGCACGCTGGGCGGACTCAATCGCGTCCTTAATCTTGACTTTGCTGGTGGTGTCTCCGCCGTCGCTGATGAGAATGATTGCCTTGCGGCCGGTTTCTTGCTTCAGTTTCTCGTCAGAAGCCAGGAAGACTGCATCGTGCACGGACGTTCCACCGCCGATACCGAGTGACTGGATGGCTTTGCTCAGGCGCCGGATGTCGGCTGTGAAGTCCTGCACGAGAGAAACTCCCCGGTCGAAATTCATGACCAGCGCCAGATCTTTTTTGCGCAGCACGGAGTGGAGAAACTCGATAGCTGTCTGTTTCTCCAGGTCGAAAACGGGTTGCACGCTGGGACTCGTATCGATCAGAAGCGCCAGTGTCAAGGGCAGGGTTACCTCTCTGGCGAAGTACGACACGTCCTGCTTGCGTCCGTCTTCTTCGACAAGGAAGTCCTCTTTGTTAAGGTTTGGCACCAGGCGGCCGTTGCCTTCAGTCACTGTGGTGATCACGTTCACCAGATCGACTCTCACCTTGAGAGTCGTTTCTAGTTCGACCTGCTCGCCCTTTCGCTGGGCGGCTCCCAAAGCGAACTGAGTGCACAGGACAGCGCTCGCCAGAGTCGAAAACAGCTTGCTGCCGAAGGAACCACTTCGAAAGAGTTTGTGCTTCATCACACTTGCCTTGGAACTAAAGTATAGAGATCAATCGCGAGGGTGTAAACCGTCCGGCTCGCAGTCTGCTTAGAATGCGGTTGCCCGCCTTAAGTTTGCCAGATCCGAGAAATCACTTTCCAGATTCGTTGTTTGCCTCACGGGACTCGGGCTGAGCAGAGGCACTGGACGGAAGACAAGCGGCCCAGGCCTTGCTTCGCTATAATAGTCTGGTCTAGGAGGAATCAGCCATGACAAACGCCGTCATCGCAGGAGCCTTACGCACCCCCATTGGGAAGTTTCTCGGAGCCCTGAGGTCGATGTCTGCCGTTGACCTCGGAGCTTCTGTCGTCAGAGGATTAGTCGAGAAGCACGGGTTGCCGGTCGATCAGGTCGAAGAGATCATCATGGGCAATGTCGTCTCGGCTGGCCTGGGACAGAATCCAGCTCGCCAGGCGGGTTTGCGCGGCGGTCTGACTTCAGCGGTTGCCGCCATGACCATCAACAAGGTCTGTGGATCAGGCCTGAAAGCTGTAGGGCTGGCGGCGCAGGCCATCCAGCTCGGAGATGCTCAGCTGGTCATCGCGGGAGGCATGGAGTCGATGTCGAATGCGCCCTATCTTCTGCCGTCGGCGCGCGAGGGAATGCGCATTGGGCATGGAAAGGTCTTGGATGCCATGATTCAGGACGGCCTATGGGATGCGTTCGAAGACTTCCACATGGGCAACACCGGGGAACTCGTCGCCGAAAAGCATCGGATCTCGCGGCTGCAGCAGGATGAGTTTGCGCTCGACAGCCATCGAAAAGCTGTCGTTGCCGCCCAAGCCGGGCGATTCCGCGACGAGTTGGCGCCCGTTTCGGTTCCTCAGAAGAAAGGGCAGGCCATTCTGGTGACAGCTGACGAATCGCCTCGCAGCGACGCCTCTTTGGAGCAGCTGAGCCGGCTTAAGCCAGTCTTCAAGAAAGACGGCACGGTGACGGCAGGCAATGCTCCCGGTACGAACGACGGTGCCGCAGCTGTCATCGTCGCCTCCGCTGCCAAGGCCCGAGAGTTGGGATTGCAACCCATGGCTACCGTTGTGGGCCAAGCCGTGAGCGGAGTGGAGCCTCGAGATGTAATGATGGCACCCGTTAGCGCCGTCGAGATGCTGCTGAAGAAAACCGGCTGGGACAGGGATGGCGTCGATCTCTACGAAATCAATGAAGCCTTCTCCGTGCAGGCGATCGCCGTCATTCAACAGTTGCGGCTGGATCCGCGGAAGGTCAACGTGAATGGTGGCTCTGTAGCCCTGGGTCATCCGATCGGGTGCAGCGGCGCCCGTATCTTGGTCACCTTGCTGCACGAGATGGCGAGGCGTGATGCTCGGAGAGGGATTGCGACTCTCTGTTTGGGTGGTGGAAACGCGGTGGCGATGGCAGTCGAACGATGAAGTTTGTCCGAACGATCGACCGAGAGGCGGACAAAGGGCTCTCGGTCGCGCGCGAACTCGCGCTGTCGCGGGCACTGGCCGAGATGCCACAGGTGCTTGAGCCAGAAAGAAGGACTGACGAAAAATGAGTGATACACCCTTGGTCGGAGTGGTTGGCGCAGGAACCATGGGCAGCGGGATTGCACAAGTTTTCGCCCAGAAAGGCTGCCGGGTGGTCTTGTACGACGCCGTGCCTTCGCAGCTCGCGAAGGCGCAGTCAACAATCCAGAAGAACCTCAATCGCGATGTTGAGAAACAAAGAGTCGGTGTGGCTGAAAGGGATCAGGCGCTCGCTAACATCCAGCCCGGGGACCGTCTTGACGCCCTGAAAAGCGCGGCACTGGTTGTCGAAGCCGTGAGCGAGGTCTTCGAAGTGAAGCAGCGGGTTTTCGCCGAGCTGGATCGGGTTTGCGACCGAGCCACGATCCTGGCGACCAACACCTCTTCGATTTCGGTGACGCAGCTTGCTGCAACGACCGGGCGGCCTGACCGCGTCATCGGCATGCATTTCATGAATCCAGTTCCGGTGATGAAGCTGGTAGAGATCATTCGCGGCATGGGGACCTCAGAGGAAACGTTTGCCGCGACGCAAAGTTTCGTGGAGAAGCTGAACAAGGTCCCGGTGGCGGTGAACGACTCGCCTGGATTCGTCTCCAATCGCGTCCTGATGCCGATGATCAACGAAGCTATCTTCTGCGTTTACGAAGCTGTGGGTACGCCTGACGCCGTAGACTCGGTGATGAAGCTGGGAATGAACCATCCGATGGGACCGCTGGCTCTGGCGGACCTGATTGGGCTTGATGTTTGCCTGAATATTATGGAAACTCTTTACGCTGGCTTCGGTGATCCGAAGTATCGTGCTTGTCCGCTTTTGAAGAAGATGGTGGCAGTAGGACGTTTGGGTCGCAAGAGCGGCGAAGGGTTTTACCGATACAGTTCCTAGGGGGCCCCAGGTGCCGGTTATTTTTTGCCAGAAGTGCGGATCGAAGAACCAGATAGGCGACGAGATCTGCGTCAGATGCGGGACGAAGCTGATGATCCTGGCATTCTCGCATCGCCTGAACAGCGCTTTGCCTATCTTGGACGAACACTTCCTCGAGCGAATCAGTGCGCTGGAGTACAGCATCGGCCGGGTGGATGAGCGGCTGAACGAAATCTATGATCTTGTTCAACAGCTCAGCACCGACAGTTTCTACGATCACACGATGATCGAATCGATCGCTGAGGCTCTGAAGCGGCTGCAGATTGTCGGGAAACAGGACCTCGAGCGCGATTGGCACAAGCGCGTCACGCAGCGTTTGATCGAAAGTGAGGAGCGCGAGAAGCTCGAGGCCAACAAGAAGTCTTTTCTGAATGCGTTTCGCGGGAAGGACAAGAACCAGTTCTCGAAACTGATCGAGGAGAGCAGCCAGTACTTCATCAAGAAGAACTACC
The DNA here is from genome assembly GCA_016871215.1 of Acidimicrobiia bacterium. Lineage (GTDB taxonomy): Bacteria > Acidobacteriota > Terriglobia > Versatilivoradales > Versatilivoraceae > VFZK01. The sequence continues at coordinate 9,649 of VFZK01000005.1, forward strand.
GCCGTGGGCTGAAGGCTTTAGAACGGGCGCTTGCCGTGGATCCCCAGAACTGCGAAGTGGGGATGTTTCTTGGAAAGCTTTACTACGAGTTTCAAAATTTTGCCGACGCCAGCAAGTATCTGAAACGGGTGCTGGAGAACAACCCTCACCATTTCGAAGCGAATCTATTGACCGGGTTGTTGGCAAGGCGGCGCGGCGATTTCACGGTGGCGCGCCAGTTTCTTGGTAATGCTGTCGACATCTGCCAGACATCGCTGGCGGCTCATCTGTTCCTGGGATCGGTGCTGGTTTCGCTCGGCCAGGATGCTGAGGCCTTAGGGCATTTTTCCCGGGCACTTAACCTCAAGCCTTCTCCACAGATGTACTTGATGGTGGGTTCCATCTATTCCCGCCAGGGCCAGATTCGGCATGCCATCAAGCACATGAAGAAAGCGATTGAGCTTGATCCGGCCTGTCATGAGGCATTTTTCCATTTGGGGTTGGCGTTCCTGGAGCAGAAATGGACCAAGAAGGCCAGGGAGTGCATTCGAACAGCGGCCCATTTGAAACCCACTGAAAGCCGATACCAGGATGCGCTGGCGCTGTTGGTCCGCGACCGCGCCCGGCGGGCTTCTGTTGCCGATCTGAAACGGGAGCCGGCACTAAACGAGGAAAGCCTGGAGTTCTTGGTCAAAGACGAACTTCGACTCAACTTCCGGCCCGACAGATCCCCGGTGCGCACTGGTGGCAAGGATGCCGAAGGGAAGTAGGGATCTTTGGCTGCCGGATCGCAGTGGCGATCTTGCCAGAAGTTAGGGCAGGCTTGGCCTTCTGGCGCCTCTCTTCCAAAAACTCTTTTCCAATCTGAACACCCAAGGGGGTTGTGGCATGGCTGACGACAAAGCAGATCGCGGCAGAGCGATCGATCTGGCTCTATCGCAAATCGAGAAGCAGTTCGGCAAGGGCTCAATCATGCGGCTGGGAAGCCGAGACGCCGTATCGAACGGCGGCATCATTTCCACTGGTTCGCTTTCGTTGGATGCGGCTCTCGGCGTCGGCGGCATGCCTCGCGGTCGCGTGGTGGAGATTTTTGGCCCGGAGTCGAGCGGCAAGACGACACTGGCGCTGCACGTTATTGCCGAAGCGCAGAAAACCGGCGGCATGGCTGCTTTCATCGATGCGGAGCATGCGCTGGACGCCGCGTATGCGCGCAAACTGGGAGTCGATGTCGACAATCTGCTCGTATCGCAACCGGATAGCGGCGAACAGGCGCTGGAAATTGCGGAGATGCTGGTGCGCAGCGGTGCGCTCGACGTCTGCGTGGTCGACTCGGTGGCTGCGCTGGTTCCCAAAGCGGAGCTCGAAGGCGAAATGGGCGATTCGCACATGGGCTTGCAGGCACGGTTGATGTCGCAAGCGCTGCGGAAGCTAACCGGCATTGTCTCGAAGTCCAAAACCTGCCTCGTGTTCATCAACCAGATCCGAGAGAAAATCGGTGTGATGTTTGGCAATCCTGAGACGACGACGGGCGGCCGCGCGCTGAAGTTCTACGCAAGCGTCCGAGCCGATGTGCGCCGCGTTGCCTCGATCAAGGACGGCGACGAGGTGACGGGGAGCCGCACCAAGGTCAAGGTCGTCAAGAACAAAGTAGCTCCTCCGTTCCGCGAGGCTGAGTTCGACATCATGTACGGCGTGGGCATCTCCAAAGAAGGCGACTTGATCGATCTCGGCACGGAGCGCGGCATTATTGAGAAGAGCGGCGCCTGGTTCTCCTACAAGGGTGAGCGGATGGGGCAGGGACGCGAGAACGTGAAGCAGTTCCTCAAAGACAATACCGACATCCGGCAGCAGATCGAGGTCGAACTGCGACGGGCCTTGAACATCCCGCTGCCTGGGATGCCGGATACGGCTTCTGCCGATGCGCCGGAAACGAGCGCCAAGACGCGATCGACCAAGGCGTGAGAGCCGATGGCCCGGAGCGCGGCTTGAAGCGCACACTTGCTCGCTAAGTCGTTGAAGTGTTTGACCAATCTAATGTTCTGCGATTGAATGGTCGAAGCGTTCAGCAGCATGACAGACGAGCGCCTGGGCACGGCTGCTGCTGACGCTGTGTCCCCAGAATCGACCTTCCATCCTCGCCCTGCCAGTGCCCCGTGTCTATTTCGAAGCGACTGGCACTGGGCTTTGTTGCTGGTACTGCTGAACCTGCTTCTTTTCTCGGACGCCCTCTTCACTGACAAGACGTTTTTCTTCAGGGACGTTTCCTTCTTTCACTATCCGTTGAAGCGCCTCGTGACGGAAGCCTATGCGGCTGGCGAATGGCCGCTCTGGAATCCGTACATTCAGTTGGGACAACCCTTGCTGGCGAATCCCAACACGATGGCACTTTACCCTACACAGATTCTGTTTCAGCTCTTGCCATTCGACCTCGCATTCGAACTGCACTTCGTGTTGCATTGCATGCTGGCTGGCGTGGCCACGTTTTATCTGGCGCGCGCACTGGAGTTCGACAGATTTTCTGCTTTCATTGCGGCAGCGATCTACAACTTCAGCGGCGTGACGCTCTCGTTCGTCAACCTCTTTAACATCCTGCCCGTCGTCGCTTTCCTGCCGGCTTTGGCACTCTCCTTCATCAGAATTCTACAAAGGCTCACGATACCTAGGCTGCTTGCCGCCAGCTTCGCGGTGGGTGGCTTTGGGTTATTACTGGAGCCGCTGTCTTCGTTGGCGATTGCGGTCTTCCTGGTCTTGTTCGTCACGGCGTATGTTCGGTTTTCAGGAAACTGCGTCACGAAAATTGGGCCGGCCAGCGCGTGGGTGGGATTGGCCATAGCCTCGGGCTTGCTCTTGGCTGCGATCCAGATTCTCCCGACACTCGAGCTGATTCGGCACTCTGGGCGCCGTGGAGGCTTGGACTTCCAAATCATCTCAGGATGGTCGCTGCATCCGGTCAATCTGCTGCAGGTAGTTTTCCCCAGGATATTTGGCGACTATTTCCGACTAACGCAAAACGGCTCCTGGGCAGGCGTTTTCTTCGAAAGGCGCGAGCCCTATCTGCTGTCGTGCTACTTCGGAGTCCTTTCTTCGTTTCTGGCGCTGGCGGGATTCCTGCTTTCGCAGCGACGGTGGATGTCGCGAACGCTGGCGGCGGTTGCTCTGGTGGGTTTGGTGCTCGCTTCGGGAAAAAACGGGCCGATCTACCGCTTGTTGTTCGAGTACTGCCCGGCGTTTCGGTTCGGCCGCTATCCGGTGAAGTTTCTCTTGATCTGCAATTTCTCGCTGTCGCTCCTTGCAGGGTACGGGATTCAGCGGGTCGTTGCCTTGAGGGCAAACGGAGAATGGCGGCGATGCTGGTCGCGCCCATGGATGGTGGCGGGGATAATTCTTCTGGGCACCAGCCTTCTGGGTTCCTGGCTTGTCGAGGAACGGCTAGGCCCGCTGCGTGCGAGCTCTGATCCAGTTTTGCAACTCGATGTGCAAGGAAACGTGCTACGAGTTCCGATCGAGCTCATGACCTCTTCGCTCCAGAGCCTCCGGTTGCAGCTGGGAGCCTTAATCGTCTTCCTAGCGCTGTCTTGGATAAATGCCGTACGAACCGCCGTCGTGCAAGCCAGCGTCGCGCTGCTACTCCTATTCGATTTCGGGATTCACAACTTCTGGATTAATCCGCTGATCCAACCGGAGCTCTACGAAACTGCTCCGGCCGCAGCCTATCTGGAAAGTAGAGAAAAAGAGACAGGTCCTTTTCGCATCTATCGGCTCGAAAGCGAAGGCGCGCAAGACGAGGCTCTGACGCTGGGGAAGACGAACTCGATTGCGTGGAGTTTCTTTCACCGAAAGTTGACGTTGGCCCAATTCCTTGCTGCCAAGGACCATGTCTCTTACGCGGTCTTTCAGCCTGTCGATCGGCTCGAGACGTTGCCCAGTCAGCGCATCCATTCGGAGCTGATGGCGACCCAGACGACCGAAGAGAAGCTGCAGTTCCTGGCAGGCCTGAACGTGGCGTACGTCCTGGCGCTGCAAGACATCCAGAGCCCGCTGTTGACGCTGGAGTCCACGTTCCCAGTCAACAGTCCTCAACCGCTTCGACTCTATCGCTTGCAGAGCACTCTTCCGCGCGTGTTCCTGGCCGAGGCTCTGGACGCGGGCGATGGCAAGCAGAGCTTTCGCGATCAACTCTCGGTTCGCGGCGAAGTGGCGGCGCCTTCGCAGGGGCCATCGGACTGGGCCCGGATTGTGAGCTACCAGCCGAACCAGGTCGAGATCGAAACTGAGACCGCAGAGAATCGCCTTCTGGTCCTGCTCGACAGCTACTATCCAGGTTGGAAGGCGGCTGTTGATGCGGTTTCGACACCGGTGATCGCTGCTAATTTCGTCTACCGCGGCGTCAGACTCCAGCCAGGGCGGCACCACGTGACGTTTCGATATGAGCCCAGATCCTTTGTTTACGGCGCCGCAATCAGCGTCTGCACGGCTTCGATTTGGGGCCTTGTCTGGGGTGCCAGCCTGATGCGCAGATCCAAAGCGCTGAGTTCGAACCACACCCATGAGAAACGCGCCGAGTAGCTGCCGTCGCCTCGGACGATTTGTGGCGATATTTCTGTTCTCGGCGGTTCTCGTGTTGCCGGCGGTATTCATGACTCAAAAGTCGGCAACATTCGATGAGGTCACGCATCTTCCCGCGGGCTACGCCTACTTGAAAGAGCGGACGATCCGCTACAATCCGCAGCACCCACCTCTGATCAAAGAAATTTGCGCACTGCCTCTGTTCTTCCTGAACCTGCGTTACCCTGAAAAGCCTTCGGACAACGAGTGGATCTTTGGCCGTGAGTTCTTGTTCGGCCAGAACGCCCGAAGGATTCTTTTCTGGGGAAGAACTCCTGTCGTTGCGCTGTCGGCCGTTACGGCCCTACTCGTCGCAATCTGGGCGGCCAGGCTGTGGGGCCAAACTGCGGGTTTGCTAACCCTCTTTCTTTATGTTTTCGACCCGACAATCACGGCCCATTCCCAGCTGGTGACGACCGATGTCGGCGTTGCTTGTTTTTCGGTGCTGTATCTGTGGTCGTTAAGGGCTTATCTGGCTCACCCAAATCGGTGGCGTTTGCTCTGTTCCGGACTGACGCTAGGCATGGCACTTGGGAGCAAATTCTCTGCCGTGATTCTGATCCCAGTGACGTTGTTGTTGTTCGCCCTCGCTGCCCGCGCGAGCGCCGCCAACGGAGAGGGCGCCAAGAAGAGCCACTTGGCCAGAGTCGGGTTTCACTTTCGGGTTTTCAGCGGGCATCTTCTGGCATTCGGACTGATGATGGGGATCGCGGCCCTTTTCGTTTGGGCGATCTACTTTTTCCCTAACGACCCCCTCTTCTACTGGAAAGGCATTCAGGCAGTCAATCGCGACCGAGGCGCCACGGCCCATTTCTACCTCATGGGTACGTTGAAGCCTGGTGGATGGAAGTCGTATCTGCTGATTGCGTGGCTGGTCAAGACCCCGATTCCGTCAATATTACTCTTGCTTCTCTCAATCGGTGCGTGGTTCCGGCGGAAGCGCGCCGCGTTGTTGGATGAAGCATTCATTGTCGTGCCGGCTGCGAGTTACTTTCTCTTCTATTCGCTGCTTGCGGACAACATCGGTGTTCGCTACCTGATTCCTTGCCTTCCTTTCTTGTTCATCTTCGTCGGAAGGGTGACGGCAGATCTGGCTCGGGCTGGCCGGCTTCAGAAGCTTTTGGCCGGGGTGGTGCTCTGTTGGTATGTGTCCGAATACGCAGCAATTGCACCCGATCACCTGTCTTACTTCAACCAGGCAGCCGGCGGACCCGAGAAGGGGTTGGAATGGCTCAGCGATTCGAACGTGGATTGGGGCCAAGGACTCATTCAGCTGCAGCGGTTCGTGCAGAAGCATGGCATCCGCGATTACGCCTACTTCTACTTTGGAACGGCCGATCCTGAATACTACGGCATCAAAGGCCGCCGTATCGAGGGTTTCGATTTCGTCGTTCGACCCACGAAGGGAATTGTCATCATGAGTGCTCACATCATCCCGCGGGCTCGGAACGTCTTGGACCGCGCCTTCGGCGACGGTCCTCTCAATTGGCTGCGCCGCCAAGCCCCGGTGCAGATTGTGGGCCACTCATTCTACGTGTACGAGATTCGCTGAGCGCCATGACATTGTCTGTTCAGAGTCACTCGACGGAGCGCACGGCAACGAGGCGGCTTCGCGCTTGGCGGCAAGACGCGCTCTGGATGGGGGTGCTGGTCGGACTGAATGTTGTGTTCTTTGCAGACGTCTTGTTCACGAACCAAACCTTCTTCGCCAGGGACGTCTCCACGTTTCACTATCCCTTGAAGAAGTTGGTGACTGAGGCTTACGCGCGTGGCGAATGGCCGCTTTGGAACCCATACGTCCAGCTGGGTCAACCGCTGCTCGCCAATCCGAACAGCATGGCCGTCTATCCTGGACAACTGCTGTTTCACATCCTGCCGTTTAGCTGGGCTTTCGAGCTTCATTTCGTCATCCACTGCGCATTAGCCGGGTTGGGAACTTTTCGCTTGGCTAGAAAGCTCTCATTGTCGCTTCAGGCGGCATTCCTGTCGGCAGTGATCTACAACTTCAGCGGGGTGGCACTGTCCACCGTTAACCTGTTCAACATCCTGCCCGTCGTTGCGTTCCTGCCGTGGTTGAGTGTCGCGCTGCTTTGGCTGCTGTCCAGTCCTTCGGTCGCTCGCGCGTGCTTGGCCATTTTGCTGTTCGGCGCCTTCTTGCTGCTGCTCGAACCGCTTTCGAGCCTGGCAACAGGGTTGTTCCTATGTATCCTGGCTGGGAGGTACTGGCGGTCGTTGGGTGCCGCGGAGACTTCTTTGGGCCGGCTGGCAAGGATCTTGGGCCTTGTCTTCCTGGGCTCGATCTCGGTCGCGGCCGTTCAGATTCTGCCGACACTTGAGCTTCTGCAATTCTCTGGGCGCAAGGGAGGGCTAGGCTTTTCGGAGGCTACGTTCTGGTCGCTGCATCCCGTGCAGTTCCTACAAGTCCTCTGCCCGAAGGTCCTGGGAGAGTATTTTCGCCTCGAAGCGCCGGTTCCGTGGCCGGCGCGGTTTTTCGACCAGCGGGAGCCTTATCTCCTATCCTGTTATTTCGGGGCGATGGCGATCCTGTTGGCAGCTTGGGGCGGGTGGCACTCGATTCGACATTGGGCGACACAGGCGCTGTTGGTTGGCATGGCCCTGTCTTTTCTGTTGGCGCTGGGCCTGCATACGCCCCTTTATTCGGCGCTCTTCGACTGGGTTCCCGCGTTCCGTTATGGCCGCTTCCCCGTCAAGTTTCTGCTTGTGACGAATCTCTGCCTGTCTCTGTTGGCGGGAACTGGATGGGCGAGTCTACAAGGACCGCAGGAGCCAATTCATGTTCGTAGAAAGCGTTGGCTTGTGGCTGGGTTGGCGGTTTTTGCGATCGGGCTTGCAACCCTGTATTTCCAGCCTGCCTGGAAGCTTTTCGGCGCGATAAGAACGAGCAGGGGCAAGCTCCAATGGCTGGGAACAGAGCAACCGCTGAAGATTGGCGGAGAGCTGGTTTTTCAGGGAATCCGCCACGTGCATCTCCATCTTGGAGTGTTCTGCGCGCTGCTGCTTCTCCGTCACTGGCGGTTCGGTCGTCCCAATCTTCTTGGAGCGGCGGTCATTGCGTTTACTCTCCTGGATTTGTGGAGCAGCAATTTCTGGATTAACCCTTCGGGTGACGAAGGCCTATACGAGCAGGCCCCAGCCGCTCAGTACTTGCAGGAGCGAGAGAAATCGGATGGCCCTTTCCGCATCTTTCGGTTCGAGCCGGCCAGCCTCCGCGACCATCCTTCGATCCGGTATGAGACGGACTCGGTGATCTGGATCAGCTTGTATCGAAAGCTCACTCTTTTCCCATTTCTTGCCGCCAAAGATCACCTCGCTTATTCCGTGTTTCCTTCGATCGACCGGCTCGAGACCCCTTTTGTGCAGGCGCTCAACCGCACTCTAGATGAGACGAAGTATCTTGACCGGCGCTTGTCGGTTCTGGCTGCACTGAACGTCCGCTACGTCGTCAGCCCGGTGGAGCTTGCCAGCGACAGGCTGAATCTGGAACGCCAATTCGAAGTCAACAGCGACCAGCCATTGAGGTTGTACTCGGTTGGCAACCCCCAGGCTCGGGCCGCGCTCGTCACTCGAGACGCCCTGTTGTCTATGACCGATTCGTCTGCGAGAGCTTCTCTGCCGCCTCAAGAAACCAGCGATCCGCTTCACCCCGGTTTTCCCATTTGGGCGCAGCCTCCAGCAGGAAGCGCTGTGAAGATCTCCAAATACTCGAGTGCAGAAGTCGTAATGGAAGTGGAGTGTCCGCGCGAGAGTCTGCTCGTGCTGCGCGACAACAGCTATCCGGGATGGGTTGCAAGGGTCGATGACGCGATCCGCCCGATCGAAATAGCGCATCCAACTATGAGAGCGGTTGGCGTTCCGACGGGCAGCCACCGGGTGGTGTTCCGCTTCGAGCCGGAGAGCTTCCGGCGCGGAGCAACCATCAGTCTGGTTTCTCTAGTCCTGACAATTGCAAGCCTCGCAACCAGTCGGCTGATCAAGCCGTGAGGATGACTGGCTGCGCCGATGGAAGGCGCATTGAGATGTCCCTGAACCAAACGCGATGTGACGAGCGATGCCGCTGGCGCTAGAACCGCCTTATCGTACTCTCAGGCGACAACTCGACGGTGCGGATTGCCGGATTGTAGGAGTAAGTAAAGCCCTTCGGATCGACGGGCTGCTGCTTGAGAAAGCCTAACCTGACCAGTTCTGAAATCGATTCGATCTGCCGACCAAGCCGTCCTTCGATCTTGCCGATGAACTCCCGCAGCAAATCCATCTCGTCTAGGGCCCGGAGGCGCAGGAGGTTTTCCATGGCGTTTCGCTTCATCTGGTCGTTCTCAGCGGTGTCGTAGAACTGCTGCCACAGAAAACGAGCGGCCTCGCGGCTTCCCCCTTTGGCCAAGAGCTCAGCGGCGAACGTCTTCATCCAGGCAGCTGAACTCGGGTGTTTGCTGCCCTCCAGAAAAGCCTCAGCGGCGGTCTTGTAGTCTTGCAGGTACCAGTAGTAAACGAATCCGAGGTCGCGATACAGCTGCCAATTGTCCGGATTCCGGGCAATACCTCGTTTTAGCAGCGCCAGGGCTTTGTCGGGCTGATCGGCGCCTACCGGACTCTGTTCCGACAAGAAGACCGCGCCAAATCGATACGCATGGATGAGTTGAGGGTCGAGGGTGGTCGCGATGTCAATCAAAGGATCGAGCAAGTCGAAACGCTTCTCGTTCTTGAGCCGCTTTCCTCCGTAGTATTGCACCGCTCGCATCCAGTAGATGTCGGCCAGAAGCCCGTGGTGCCCCAACGAAAGGGCCTTGATGACGGTCCCTGAGGGCAGGTACAGCACTTCTTCGGTGCTGCGAAAATGTCCTACGCGACGGTCGATGGCGCCTTGCGTCCAGAAAACTCCTGCACCAGAAAGCAACAGAAGGGCTGGTAGAACCGCCCTCATTTGAAGTCCCTTTTCTGGAAGATCCACATCGCAACCAGCAAGAGTCCTGTCGAGTAGGCTAACCCGTACATTGCCGAGAACAGGTACACTCCACCTGTCATGAACTGGCCATGTGCCGTGCTAGAGATCACGTCGAAGTTTCCAAAGTTGGGCAGGAGATAGTAGGTTGTGCTGGCGACGACCTTGGTCAGTACGGAGTCGCTAGAGGCCCCATACTGGCGGATATCGCTGTTGAAGTGGCCAATCACGTACAGGCAGAAGGTAAACAGCGCTGACAACGCCGGCGTCGAAAACGTCGAGAACAACAACGCGATGGCGATAACCAACATCAGCTCCACAAGAATCAAGCCGCCCGCCAGGAGAATTTGGATATCTGCAGACTGAAAGGACTGGCGAAGATAGAGCACGGCAGAATAGACGCCCAGAATCATCACGGCCACGTTTACGGCGAGTGTCATGCTTAGGCCGAGGTACTTCCCGAGGATGAACTCGTGTCGGGCCACCGGCTTCGCGAGCAAACTGAAGACGGTTTTCTTGTCGATTTCCTTATACACGAGTTGGATCCCGATGAAGATTGCAATCAGCGTCCCGAAGATGGAGATGGTGCTGAGGCCGAGATTAAGGATGATCTGTTTGACATCCCCAATCGTGATGGCGCCCAGAATGAGCGAGCTCACGATGATGAGAATGGCGAAGATGACTAGGTTGTAGAGCACCTTGTCGCGCACGCACTCGCGGAAGGTGTTTCGAGCGATGGGCAGAACACTCATAGGCATTCGAATCAGCTTCGAACGTTTGAAGCCGCTTGCCGTTCCGGCTTCCCGACCACTTTGAGAAAATAGTCTTCCATGGTTTGGCGTACCTGGTTGACCGAGACGATCCGTCCGGAGACACGCTCGATCCCGGCGATGAGTTCGGCGAGTGGCGCTTGCGCTGGCAACTCCAGTCGCGAGGTGGTTCCACTGTGGCTCACGCGCGCCTCTGGTCCTGCCAGTTGTCGAAGATGTTCGAGTTCGATCCCGGTGACGACGACTTCGACGTGGGTAACCTCCTGGTCGACCAATCCATTTGGCTGGCCGGAACCGATCACTTTGCCGCGATTCAGGATTGCAACGCGATCGCAAAGCGTTTCGACATCATTGAGAATGTGAGTTGAGAAGAAAACGGTCTTGCCATCGCGCTTTAGCTGCAGAATCAGGTCTCTGACCTCGCGCCTCCCGATCGGGTCTAATCCAGACATTGGCTCATCGAGAAACACAACCCTGGGATCGTTGATGATCGCTTGGGCGATCCCCACCCGCTGAAGCATCCCCTTGGAGAATTTCCTCAACTGAAGTTTGCGCGCGTGAAAGACATCCGTCAGTTTCAGGAAATGAGGAACTCGAGATTGGAGCTCAGACTTCGAGTATCCAAACAAGCTTCCGTAGTAAGTGAGAAATTCTTCTGCGGTGAGGTACTCGTAAAAGTAGGGATTCTCGGGTAGATAGCCGATGGAGCGGCGAGTCGCCAGATTGAAAACAGATTCTCCGAGGATCTCGGCTTGCCCCGATGTCGGGTAAATCAGCGACATCAGGAGTTTCAGAGTGGTCGATTTCCCTGCGCCGTTTGGGCCCAGACAACCGAAAATCTCGTTCTCGAAAACCTCCAGATCGAGGCGATCGAGTGCGAGGACAGATCGTGTTTTCCAGAATCCAGTTCGGTAGGTTTTGCTGAGACCCTGAGTACGAATGACGGCCCGCGGCATAAGACGTAGGAATCGCGTTCGTCAGTCTGAACGTGGGGCTTATGATAGCTGAAACAGTCTGGGGAAAGGAAAGGCGGAAAGCAAACCTCCGCCTTTGCGATTCCTGTCTTCGGACGGCTCCTAGTTGCCAATCGCGCCGGAACCCGAAGTTGCTGCGGCGCCAACGGCGAAGCGAATCACTTGGGTTTCGTCCACGCGATAAAAACGCGCGCCCGACTGCGTGGCGCCAGTAGATACGGAAGGAGTGCCAGTAGCCACGAATTCCAGATCGGTCGAAGTGCCTGGAGTCGCAGCAAAGGCGTAGCCGCTCTTCACGCCGCTGCCCAGTACGTTGTCGATAATGCTATCGGCCGAAAGCCCAGCAAGATCGGTAAAATGGCCGTTTGTGGAGCGATAGAGCAGCTCGCCGCTGCCCAGAGTCCGCATCGAGGCAGTCGCAGAGCCTTCGTTGGCGGAACGACGTGCTCGGAGCAGGTTTGGAATTGCGATCGCTGCGATGATCAAGATGATTGCCACAACGATCAAAAGCTCGATTAGAGAGAACCCCTTGTTCTTCCCGCTTGTCTTCTTCATGGCATCTCCTTTTCTCGGAGAGGTCGATCGACCCGACACTTCGCTGGCTTGGTATAGTGAGATCAAGGAAGGAACTGTGTATCGGCAAGCACATTATCACAACCACAATCTCACGCAAAAGGAAAGGTGGAACGAACTTCTGTTCCACCTTGTGTCCTAAAACGGGGCGGTTCTAGTTGCCGATGGCACTCGAACCCGAAGTTGCCGCGGCGCCAACGGCGAATCGAACCACTTGAGTCTCGTCCACGCGGTAGAAACGAGCCCCCGTCTGGGTTGCACCGGTAGAGACAGAGGGCGTGCCTGTGGCTACGAATTCCAGGTCGGTTGAGGTTCCAGGAGTTGCAGCAAAGGCGTAGCCACTCTTCGATCCGCCACCCAAAACGTTGTCGATGATGCTGTCCGCCGAGAGTCCGGCAAGCGTAGTGAAGTGGCCGTTCGTAGAGCGATAGAGCAATTCACCGCTGCCCAGCGTTCGCATGGAAGCCGTCGCCGAGCCTTCGTTGGCGGAACGGCGCGCTCTGAGCAGGTTTGGAATGGCGATCGCAGCGATGATCAGAATAATCGCCACAACGATCAATAGCTCAATCAGCGAGAATCCCTTGGTCTTCTTACTCGTCTTCTTCTTCATGACATCTCCTTTGTGTTTTCAAGTTACCTGATTTTTTGTTGCGCACGATTCCTTGCTTGCCATCGATTTGGCAGAGTCAAGATTGATGATGCCTTTCGAATCATTCGGATCTAAATAGGTGGGCTGGTGACATCCGCAACGCCCGTAAGACTGAACCGCACAACTGCGGATTGGTCTCCATAGTAATGCCGCGTACCCGTCGCAGAGGGCCCAATCGAAAGCTGCGGTGTTGCCTGAATCGAAAAATCCAATTCTGCCGCCGTGCCTGCTCCAGGCGTCGCTTCGAACGTGTACCCACTCTTCTGCCCTGCTCCAAGCAGGTTGTCGGTCAAGTAGTCGGTCCCCAGGTTCGTCAAGTCGGTAAAAGTGCCGAAAGTATTTCGGTACAGATTCTCGGTACTGATGATTGCCCGCACTGAAGTGGCGGCAGAGGCTTCATTGGCTCTGGAAAGCGCCGCAAGATAGTTCGGAACGGCCAGAGCGGTAAGAACGAGCAGGAGCGCCATGGCGATCAGAAGTTCGATCAGAGAGAACCCACTTGCTTTGCAACGACGCATCGAAGCACCCGATCGAGTTAACTCATGGTTGTGTTTCATTACGTTGGTTTTGGAAGATCGTCTGAACATCGTTCGCTGTCCGTATCGTCACCTGCATCGCGCGGCTTTAGTGCAGATTTCGTTCCAACGTGGCCGGCTTTGGCGGAGAAAATTCGAAAGAGATCTCTACCTGCAATTTAGAGGAACGGACTTCCTCGCTCCTTCTCACGTTCGCGACTCGATAGCAGAGAAGAGGTGACAATCGTTGTCACCGGAGTGCCTCCGTATTTGTTCGTTCAGAGTCCGCCGGTCTCACTAACCGATACCGGGCCTCGGATGGGAATAGCGCTACTGCCCTAGCCAAGCTACCTTGAGAGAGATCCTCGTGCCCCAAGCCTCGATACACCCGGCTTAGCTCAAAGTGGAATTCGGCGTTGTGCGGATCCAAGTCCACTGCTTGGCACAGTGACTGTCTCAGCTTTTCCAGAAGCAAAACCGCTGGTTGGCCGCTTTGTTTCAACTGTTGGGCTTCCAGCTTTCCCAAGAAGACGACTCCGGCGGCGTTTCCCGGTTGCAGCTTCACTCCCCAGCGGGCGTACCAGCTTGCGTCGGCTGCGCTGCCCGAGGCAGCCGCAGCCCTTGCAAGGTCGAAGAAAGAATGTGAGAGCTGGAACCGGACTCCCGTGATCAGGGCTGCCCCGAGGACGATCGTGGCGACCGCGGCTGCTGTTTTGGCCTGCCAGGGGGCTACCTCATGTCTTTCGTCTGCTTCGGCTTGGAAATAGTTCGAAACCAAACCTGTAAGAAAGAAACCAAGCGCCCCCAAGCTCGGGAAATAGAGATCGATGTCTACGGCATTGTGTGCCAGCCATGCTGCTAGAGCCTCCCACATCCCTAAATACAGCGGGTCCCCAGCAATCGTTTGCCTCCAATGTGTGTGCCTGGTTTGCTTCCGTCGGAGCGTTATCCATACCGCCAGTGAGAAACCCGTCCACAGAACCAATCCTCCCTCGGCGAGCAGCTGAAGCGGCGTGTTGTGGGCAAACTGTGTGACGAACCGCGGTGATGTCTGATAACGTGCATTCATCGTTCCATAGTTGCCTGGCCCGACGCCAACCACAGGGAAGTCTCGGAACATGGCGAGCGCTGTTCGATGCGAAATAGCTCGCAGAGCGATGGGGTTTTCTGACGCATTCAGATTCCAGAGATGAAAACCTCTCTTCTGAGAGACCCACACGAGCGAAGTGCCAGCGAGTGCCAGCAGAATGCAGCCCCACAGAATTCTGTGAGTTCCTCGACGTGTCTTTGACCAGCCAACGAAGACTACGGTTGCCAGGGAAGTAGAAAAGCCGACCCAGCCCCCGAAAGACTGCGTCACCATCAACACCCAGAGCGACAGTGGAATGCCTGCGATCAGCGCCAGTCGGAACCACCCGTTGGTTAGGACTGAGATCAGACATCGCGTACCCTGTGGCGGCCTTGACGGGAAGAAGCCTGCTGCCAACAATCCAACCTGAAGCGGAAGGACCATAGTCACCAAGCCGGCCAGTGTATTGGGAAGCGCGAAATTCGCAAAGATACGGCCGGATTCGACGCGTGCCAGCAGTGCTTCTCTGAAGTCGGCGCTCATTGCCGGGTGCTTCCTGAGCTCAGCTCCCAGGGCGTCGAGCCCAACGAAATGCTGGTAAATCGCATGTCCCTCGACGAGCATGCCGGTTGCAACCAGGGCGGCGGCGGAGACAAGGATTTGCATGGAGTTGAACCGGCACCGGCGAATGGTGAACAGAAGGCAGGAATAGGCGAAGAAGAGCAGCAATACCTCTTGGCTACGGTCTCGGTTGGTCGTCCATATTAGCGACGGAACCATACTTGCCAGCGGCAAGCTCAGCAGACCTAGTTGGCGCAACATCACCGTTGAAATGCCCTTTCTGGCATCTCGGTAGAGGACGATGGCACAGGTGGCGACCGATGACAGGACAAACAGATAGCGAGATTGGAAAAACACTTCACCTGGATAGAGCAGGTTGAGAGCAGTTGCGACTAGAAGGACGGCCAGAACCATCCTGGTGTGCAGGGGAGATTCTGCAAAAGTATCGGAATCTGCGGTCATCTCGAAGGTGATCGCCGTGGCCGATTCCTGCAATCCCGAATGCGAGCTAGGACCGAGGAAGACGGAAGACTCTGGTCGTGGTCACAGCTTCGGGTTCTGCTGCAGAGTCGAGCTCGACACTCTCATGCGAACTGGCCCCAGTCTTGACTGGATTTGTTCAATGAGAGGATCGCCGGAGACGGTGCGCTTCAAGCCTTCCTCCCAAGCAGAGATAGCTTCTGTAAGCCGTCCCTGGGCCTCCCGGCACATCCCAAGCCGGTAGAATCCTTCGGCCGCTTCTGGAAATCGCTGGATAATCAGCCCCGCAATCTCTTCAAGAGCATCCAGCTTGTTGATGCGCTGATAGGCAACGGCGATATTGCTTAGGGCCCGTATGTTGTTTGGGTTTACGTACGTGGCCCGATAGAAAAAGTAAAGAGCCCTCTGCAGCTGGCCCATTTCGGCATACACACGTCCAAGATTGTTAATAGCTACATCGAAGTCGGGTGAGGCATTCAAGGCGGCGTGGAATTTCTGCCTGGCGAATTCGGTTTGTCCCTTGTCGAAGTAATATCCACCCATGCCTGAAAGTGCCAGGTGGTATTTAGGATGAATAGCGAGTGAGTGCCAGAACTCGATACCCGCTCGATTGATATTGCCGTTGTTGATGTAGTGCAACCCAAGATTGTAGTGAGCGATCTCGTTGTAGAAATCCTGCTCGAGAACACGGGTCCAAAACGTCTCATTGTTCTGCCAGACGCGATTGAACTGGATCGTTCTCAGGCCAAGCCATGCGATCCAAAGCGCAGCCACAGTCGCCAACGCGATTCGAACAACTGGAAACAGGCGGCATCGATTCCAGATCCAGCGGCCCGTGAACGCCAGCAGCACCCACACACCAGCTTCCGAAATGTAGAGATACCGGTTTGCCATCTGAATGGGCAACGGCACGATGTTCAGGACAGGAATCATCAAAACGACGAAAGAGGCCAACCAGAAGAATAGCGGCCTAGACAGCCGGGCCAAGACCACGAGGGCGAAAGCGCACAAGAGCAGAGGGACCCAGTATGCCAGGCTGCTCAATGAAGGCGATTCCCGGGGATAGTAGAAACCGCTCAGGTAGGCCGGGAACAGGAGTATCTTGAGGTACTCTTCAAACAGATGCCCGGAGGCAAATGCGCTCAACAGCGGGCCCCCAGGATGGTACGAGTTCAGCGCTCGATGAGCTCCCGCTGCGTGGATGGAAAGAAAGGTGTGAATCTCTGCTAGAACAAGGAAGGGGATTTTGTCGTAAAGTCGAAGCCCCAATAGGTTCTTTTTCTTGAAGGCATAGTCGTAGGCAAGGAAAACCAGCGGTGCAACGACGGTACTGGCCTTAGACAACAGCGACAGCAGAAAACAGAAGACCGAAAGGAGGAAGTTCAGGCGGGCGTCCCTTTTTCTGAACTCAATGTACTGGTGGAAAGACAGGAAGAAGAACAACGTTGCCAGCAGGTTCTTTCGTTCTGAAGCCCAGCTCACTGTTTCCACGTTTGCCGGGTGAATGGCGAACAGCAAGATGCTGCCGAGTACAACGAATCGCGGCAGGGAGAATTGGCGCAGCAAGGCGAAAAGCGCCGCCACACAACAGAGGTGCAAAAGAAGATTGTGGAGGTGGTAGCCGGCAGGGTTGAGTTCGAAGAGCGCGTAGTCCAGCGCGTAGGAGAGAAGTGTCAAAGGGGCATAGTTGGCAAAATAGGGCTCGGTAACGATCCTGTTCAGTTTCTGGAGAGACAGCGAACGAATCAGTTGATTGTTGACTATGTATTCCGGGTCATCCCAGTTGGTGAATTCACGAGGAAATGTGCTGAGATATAACCCGGCAGAGATCAACAAAGCGACCACCAGACCCAGCCATTCCACTCGAGACGTACCGATCCTTGAGTCTGCCAGCGCCGTGAGCGGCGGCTGGGGGGCCTGTTCGACGTCGTTAGTTTCAGTCGTGACTTCCTGCCCGCTCTCCAAAGGTCTTCTCCCTGTGCAACCGCGTCTCAGCGAGCGCTGGGCCTAGCGACCACCCTTAATACCCCACCTCGGCCAATGGCTGCTTCCATCAGGGCAAAGAGCAGCGCCGGCAGTACCAGACCTGCGGCCATCGCAAACTCTCGGAATGTTGCCATCAGACCGGGAAAGGACTCTCGCTTCAAAATTCGATACAGCGTGCCTTTTTCTCTCCCAATTGCGTTGAGCCAGCTCTGCAGTACGCCGTAAGGTCCTTGTTCGAGCGACAGAGTCGAACGCTGCTCGATCTGAAAGCCGCTCGTTTCCAGCAGCCTATGGAGTCCAACCGGCGAGAAATGATAGAGGTGATGTTCGGGGTCGAGGTGAAACCAATTCTTGCCGCTCGTTCGGGACTGAAGGCTGGCGAGGTTCGGAACCTCCAGGTAGACCACGCCCTTTGGCTTGAGCAGGCGTGCAATGAGGGCCAGCGTTTTCTGCGGGTCGTCCAGGTGTTCCAGCACGTGCCAGAGGATTGCCGCGTCGAAAGAGTGACCATCAAAAGGACACTCCTCCAGCGGCTGCGTATAGATGTGGAGCCCCTGAGTCTGGGATGCGCGGCGTGCGGCCAACGCAGAGCGTTCGGTGCCATGGCAGTCGTGCCCAAGCTGGGCAAGTTGGTGCAGCAACAAGCCTCTGCCGCAACCCACCTCGAGGATTCGGGTCCGCCCGGCCACGAGGGTGTGAACACGCGCGGCTCTCTTCCGGTTCATCCAGCCAACGAAAGCTTCGACGATCGGAACGAACTTGACATTGTCGGTACCGTAGTAGTTCTCGGAGTAGTGAGCCTCCAGGTTTGCGGGATCCGGCTTTGGGCAAGTCTCGCTTGTTCCGCAGTGTTTGCAGGTGCGAAGAGACTGGTGCGTATCGTCCAAACGAGTGATGCCAAACTCGCCGGTGCCGCAGGCAATGCAGGTCGTGGCGGGCATCGCACTCAACTGAACTGCTTGTACTTGACGAATCCCCATCGGAAGAACAGGTACCTGGCGATCGTGCGAAGAATGGACAGGCCGTAAACGACCCCGGCTTTGAAGCTGACAGAGGAGGAATCGAAAGAGTAGCGGGTTGAAACGGGAATTTCCTTGAAGCGCATCTTCTTGATCACAAACTGCACCAGAATCTCGTTGTCGAAGACGAAATTCTCAGAGTTGGCTTCGAAATTCACGCTCTCGAGCGCGTGCCGGTTGTAGGCACGGTAGCCCGTGTGAAACTCCGAAAAGTTCGTTCGCAGGACAATGTTTTCCATCCACGTGAGAAACTTGTTGGACACAAACTTGTACAAGGGCATGCCGCCACGCAGCGGATCGCCCAACATTCTGGAAGCCAGCACGACATCGGCTTCGCCGCGCAAGATGGGCTGCACAATGTCGCTCGCAATGGTGGGATCGTACTGATAGTCGGGATGGAGCAGGACAACGATCTCTGCGCCTTGCTCCAGCGCCTTGGCATAGCACGTCTTCTGATTACCGCCATAGCCCCGGTTCTTCCGGTGGCGGATGGCTTGAATGTCGAGCTTTGAGGCCACTTCGAGCGTGTTGTCAGAGCTTGCGTCGTCGACGAGAATGATCTGGTCGTAGCTGCCCTTGGGCAGGGCATAGTAAGTCTTGTCAAGGGTGAGCGCTGCATTGTAGGCGGGCATCACGATCACGATCTTCGGTCTGTGAGGAGCGGCGCTCTCTTCCATTGTCGCTGCTGAATCGGTGTGCATCGGGCCGGTTGCAATCGGTGCGTTCGCAATCAACATCTTGTCCCAGCTGAGACCTGCTCGTAAAGATCCGAATAGTCTTTTACCATCTTTTCTGCCGAAAACTCACCAACACTTGCGCGGGCTTGGTTCGCCATGGTTTGGCGCAAGCTCTCGTTCGTCAACAGACGAACGACCGAAGATGCCAGGCTGTCGACGTCTCCCGGTGGGGCCAAGAAACCGTTCTTGCCGTCTTCGACTAACTCTCCAACGCCGTCGACGTGGCTCGCCACGACAGGAACTCCAGACAGAAATGCCTCCACCAGTGACCGGGGGAGTCCTTCCCACAGCGAGGTCAAGAGAAAAACGTCGAAAGCGCCCAGCAGCTCCGGCACATCGCGCCGCCAGCCCAGCATCCGCACCCTGGATGCGATGCCAAGCTTCTCTGCAAGCGCTTCCAGTTGTGGTCGCAGGGAGCCATCGCCTGCCATCACGAAGCGAACCGCCGGAACAGCCTTGCCGATTTGAGCCGCAGCTTCCAGGAAAAGGTGCAGAGCCTTGGCGGGGGTGAAAGAGGCCACCACACCGACGACCTTATCGGTTGGGTTAAACCCTAACTCTATTTTTTTTGGGGCTTGGCGACATTGGCTGCCCGATAGTCTGAGAATTCCACACCCGAGCGGATGAGGACACATTGTTCGCGGCGGAAGATCCCGTAAGATTGCCCGAGCACCCGATTGGGTTCGGACACAACGACGAACTGAGAAGTGATCCGGGCCGTGGCGCGCTCTACACCGACATAGAACGCCCTTTGCCAAGCAGGATGCCGGGGGCTGAATCCAAACCCATGGTAGGTGTGGACCACCCTGGGGACGCCTGCCAGTTTTGCTGCCCAACGCCCGACAATGCCGGCTTTAGGGGTGTGGGTATGAACGACGTCTGGCTTGAAACTCCTGAGAATTTCACAGATCTTTCGGGCCGACTGAATGTCATTCCACGCTGCACGGAGCCCGATTGGCCGCGTCAAGTCTGGTACCACGTAGTGCCTGATGGACGGGATGGCGGACAGCTCGGCAAGCAGCAGACCGCCATCTCCGGTAATCACGGTCTGCTCGAAACGCCCCGGGTCTAGACTCTGGCTCAGGTGCAGCACCGCGCGCTGCGCACCGCCGAGGTCCATGCGAGTGATGATTCGTGCGATCTTGATCTTGGTAGGAGGGTGCTCTGGCACTGTGTTCAGGCCGGTTGGCGATCGTTCTGTTCTGGCTCCGGACTATAGGGACATGTCCACTTTCTTGAGGGCATAGGCAATGGAAACGCAGACGAAAAGCGTCAAGCTGAGGGTCGCGATCGCCGCAGAGGCACTTATGCGAGTCATCAGGAGCGCAACCACGCCCAGTGTCGCGGCAGCGCAGTAGCTCGCCACCACTGTTTGACGAACGCTGAGACGCCACTTCCGCAACCGAAGTGCGAAATGGTCCGGGCTGCCCTGCATGATGGGCATCCCACGACAGAAGCGGATATACATGATCAAGAACATGTCGAAGACGGGGACGCCTAGGATCAGGACTGGCGCGACCACTCCCCAGAGACTGACGCGTGTGTACGCTCCGTTCATCGATAACGCCGCGAGCATGAGCCCAATGAACAGACTGCCTGCGTCGCCGAGGTAGATCTTGGCCGGTTGAAAGTTATAGCGCAAGAATCCGAGCAAGCTTCCGGCTAGCGCGAACGACAGCGGAACGATCAGCTCACGCCCGCTTCGGTAATTCACAACAACCAGAAGCAACGCGGCGATTGCGCCAACTCCCGAGGCCAACCCATCCATCACATCAATCAGGTTGAACGCGTTGGTGATTGCCATGACCCACAGCACCGTCAGAGGAATCGCAATCCAAACTGGAAGTATCGTCAGCTTGATGAATATCGAGGCTTTGACCAGGACACAGGCGGCAATGAACTGGCCGAGCAGCTTGACTTGGGGGCTTAGCACGCCAAGATCGTCGATCAACCCCAGAATCACAATGATCGCGCCGGCCAGAAGAATGCCGAGCACCTCGCGGCTGTACTGATGCACAACACCGGTGGCGAGCAGAAATGAGAGATAAACGGCGAGCCCCCCCAAGTAGGGCACGGGTTCCGTGTGTTTCTTCAGGCCGCCGGGTTTGTCCATGATGCCAAACTTCAACGCAGCCCGGCGAAAGAGAGGCGTGAGATACAGGGCCAGCAGGAAGGAGAGAGCAAATGCCAAGCAATGGAGAATCATAATCGGTTGGCGTCAGGGTCTCCTGGCATAAGCGACCAGTTTGCCCCCAAGCTTTGAAAAAGGTCTGCTTGCCCAAAAGGCGGCCCTGGCCGTGAGCCTCTCGACCGCAGACAGCTGCACGCGGGAGAGCTCCTGATTCACCGATTGGAGCGAGATCAGCTCGAACCCGGTAGAGGCCAGCAACTGAGAGAGGCTCTGGGCCGTGAAATACGAAAGGTGATCGGGATAATACAACCGTCGCATGGGCTCGCTGAACGAGTGAAGGCTGGCCGTAAACAAAGCTCGGGAAATCCGGCGCAGCAAAGCCCGGTCATTCGGTGTCAAAGCAAAAAGCACCCCACCCGGTCGCAGGATTCGAAACGCATGTTCAAGGTCTTGCCGGGGATTTGCTGCGTGCTCAATCAAGTCGTACATGGTGACCACATCGAAGCTCGACTCAGGCAAGCCCAACTCGCAGAGAAACCCTTCATGAACCTCGCACTGAGTCCGATTCCTGGCCACGGCAGCCAGAGATGCCGAGATCTCGATGCCCGATGCATGAAAACCGAGCCTCTGCGCCTGTTTCAGTAGCGCACCGTTGCCACATCCGATGTCGAGCAGCCGCAATTCGGTGCGATTGCCAGGCAGAGCGTCTCTGCATTGGCGCAAGTAGCGATCCAGATTGGCTTCCACCTGCGAATCGATGCCCGCGAAGTATTGGCTTTGTCCGCCGTTACCGTACCCTGAGTAGATTGCGCGTATCGAGCTGGCATCATGCTCAGCATCCAAGTAGACGTGCGTGCACTCGGCGCAACGACGAACACGACACCCCTCGACCACGAACCACAATGCGGTATTCTGAGAACCACAGGCTCTGCAGTTTGTCATACGCTCTCGGCCTGCGATTTCCAAAGCGGCTTCACCCGAGCCGGCTCAATCATTGCGGGCCACTTCGGCGACGGCGGGAGGATCCGAAGACGAGGCATCCAACCGAGCCTCAAGACGACACGAAACGGCGGTTGTCCTCCAACCAAGCCTGGAACATCAGAACGTCCCAGAGCGGATATTGCCAGTTCCGGCGCCCGGCAAGATGCTCCTTCCACTTGGCTCGAACCAGAAACGGTTGCAGGAAACCTTCTGCCTTCAGCCGCGCTTCGTCGAGTAGCGTCTCAGCCCATTCACGCAACGACCCCCGCAGCCAGGCATGCAGCGGAACGGCAAATCCGCTCTTCGGACGGTCCAACAGAGATGGTGGTACGTACCCATATGAGACCTGGCGAAGAAGCCACTTGCCTTGTTTCCCTCGGACCTTCAGACACTGTGGCAAAGTCCAGGCGAATTCGACCAGTGTGTGATCCAACATAGGAGTTCGAGCTTCCAGGCTTGCGGCCATGCTGGCACGATCCAGCTTCACCAGAATATCGTCTGGCAAATAGGTTAAGGTATCCAAAAACATCATGCGGTCCGCCAGCCCGAGCGCGCCTTCAGGAAATCTCTGATCGCTCACTGGTGTCGCAAGCTCCGAAGATCCCAGCACCAACGAGGTCGATTTCTCCCAATGCGAAACCAGTTTCAGATAGAACTCATCCTGGCTCGTGGCCGAAAGCGCAACAGCGAGCTTCTGGAGCTTGTCACCCGAGTGCCTCTGCACCCACGGTTTGGGCAAGGCTGGCGCCAGAATTTCCGAAAAGCGCTGCCACGCTTGGGGAGAGGGTGCATTCAGGACCAGACTGACCATCCGGCGCAACCAGGATGGAAGAGATGCCAGTTTGTGCCAGAGTTCAACGCCCCAGACGTATCGGTTGTATCCCCCAAACAATTCATCCCCCCCCGTCGCCTGAAAGACTCACGCTGACTTGCTTGCGTGCCAAACGCGATATCAAAAACGTCGGGATCTGGGACGAATCGGCGAAAGGCTCATCGTAGATCCTCGGCAATTGCGGGATGATGGCCAGCGCATCTTCGGCCGTTACCCAGGCTTCAGAGTGGTTCGTTCCAAGATGCTTCGCGACAGCGCGGGCGCTATCGGCCTCGTTGTACTGATCGAACGTACTGCCCAGGCAGAACGTCTGCACGGGCCTCGAGCTCTGCGCTTGCATCAGGGCGACCACGGTCGAGGAGTCCACGCCACCCGAGAGGAACGCTCCCAATGGAACGTCGGCGACCATTCTCGATTGGACCGACCGTGCCAGGCGTCTCTCTAGTTCTGCGGCAGCGTCTTGCTCGGAGCCGGGAAAAGAGTTCTTCGATCCGTTCAAGGCGACTTCCAGCAAGCTCCAGTACGGCCGCGGCGAGGAGGGACCAGGAGCGCCTTTGGAGCAGTCCAGTGTCAGAACCGTCGCGGGAGGTAGTTTGAGGATGCCGTTGTAAACTGAATAGGGCGCGGGGATGCAGTTGTGGCGGAAATAGAGCGCCAGGGCCGATCGGTCGATCGAGGCTCGAAAAACTGGATAGGCTGTGAGGCTTTTCAGTTCCGAGCCAAACAGGAAAGCGGGTCCAATCCAGCCGTAGTAGAGGCTCTTCTCGCCCAGTCGGTCCCGCACAAGATGCAACTGTCGGTCGCGACGATCCCAAAGTGCGAAAGCAAACATGCCATTCAGGGATTGCAGCGCACGTTGCAGTCCCCATTGACTGGCACACGCCAGAATCACCTCCGTATCCGAACGGCCTCGAAAAGCATGACCTTCGATCTCCAGCTGTTTTCGCAGGTCGGCGTGGTTGTAGATTTCGCCATTAAAGACGATCACGAATCGTTGGCAGCGCGAGACCATGGGTTGGTGGCCACTTTGGGTCAGATCCAAGATCGCCAGCCGCCTAAAGCCAAGCGCGATTCCAGCTTGGGCCTCGGTCCAGGTTCCATCGTCGTCCGGGCCGCGGTGCCGGAGTGTTTCGGCCATCCGCGACACCATAGCCGCTAGTTGGCCGTCGTTCTTCGCGCCAGAGGTGTCGATGAAGCCAGCAAGACCACACATAGAATGAGCAGAGCTTATTTCCAGTCCGTGCCGACCCAGATCACGAAGCAATCGGGACTCACATCGCCTCGACCCGCGAAAGAAAGAGACGAGCCGAGGATAGGGGCTTCCAGCCAGGTGCCGCCTGTCATCTCGATATTTTGAAGCCGATCTCTGGTCGCAATCGATGCGGCCCTGCGTTGTCGGATGCTCCGTCCAGGGAGGTTGTGTTTCTTGAGGAATGGCCGCCAGCGGCTCCAACACTTGCGCTTCTTCTATCTTGCCACGGACGCCAGGAGTTCAACCATTCGTGGCGCCGTGGCTTCCAACGAATAGAGACTCTCGACCTTCTTTCGGCCAGCGCAACCAAATTCTTTACAGACTCGCGGTTGGCCTCGAAGCAGATCCAATGCATTCAACCATTCGGCTTCAGTCGTGGCGAGATATCCGTTGAGGCCGTGCTCGACGATTTCCCGATTGGCGCCCACAGGAGAGGCGACTACAGGCAGACCGCAGGCCATGTATTGAATGAGCTTGAAGCCGCATTTGCCACGAGCCCACGGCTCATCCGGCAATGGCATCACACCCACCGTGAAACTCTGAATCGCTTCGACCTCCGTCAACTCTGACCACTCTCTCAGATCGAGCACAACGTTCGGAAGATCCAGCCTGCCGGCCCCGACCAAACGGAGCACGGTCCCTTCCCCACGGGCGGCCTGCCTCCAAACTTCGGCAAGGGGCAACAGGTAACGGGCGGTCGATTGCGATCCGATCCAACCGATAACAAAGTTGCCACTTCGGCGCAAAATAGGCAGAGCGTAACGTCCGAGATCCACGACCGTCGGCAGAACCTCGACTCGCCTCGATCCCGCCTGCCGGGCACGATCGGCAAGATACGAATTACCAGCCACGACGAGTGCAGCACGCTTCATGATCCGGTCGATCTTGCGGCCCAGAAGCCAGCGTACTGCAGTTGCATGGTGCCGATCATAGCGATGAAACGCGGCGTCGTCGTAGTCGACCACGTAAGGCATGCGCCTCCACGAGAACCAAAGCTCGGCCCAGTCCGGCAACCAGGGGAACAGCTCGGCTTCGACCCAAAGGAGGTCGAATTGGCGCGACTTCGCCAGCTTCCGCACCCGGTTTGCGTAAGAGCGAAGCATCAAGCGCCAATCGGTAGGGCGCCCAGCGTTGAAAGCTCGGATGTAGTCGTCGTCCAGCAGCGGAGCTGTTTCGACGTCGATGTGTTGAGACTCGAGAAAAGGCAAGTACTGATAAAAGCGCAGCCGGCTGCTGGCGGCAAGTCGGCCATAGCGGCTGAGAATAAGGCATTTCATTGGTCAGGACGCAGGCTTTGCACGGCGCTCAAGTCGCTTTCGGGTGGCAGTTTTGTCATCAAAGCAGTGAGACCCGGCCCCACGCAGGGCATTTGCTCCAGAGAAGTCTGTGCGGTTTACCTCGGAGCTGCTCGATTGTGGCGCCTCATTTCGAATCGAACTTCGTAACAAGGGAACACATGGCAGAAATTCTCTTCGTACAGCTCGCGGGTGTAGCGATTCAGGTTAAACACGGCCTGAAGCATCTTCTTGAAGACGTGGCGAAAATAGAAGGGAGGCGACGCTTTGAAGATGAGTTCCGCCTGCGACAGCTCAAAGCCGGCTTCGCGGCCATAAGCCGGTACTTTTCGCCGGTGGAGCCGGTCACAAGCCAGATAGGAAAAGCTGTAGAGCCCGAAAAAATGACGACGGGTGTAGTCCGAATAATAGTAAGGATTCGAAAAATGGGGAACCACGACTTGCAGGATGCCGCCGGGCTGCATGACGCGTTCGAGCAAACTCATCAGCTTTGGAAGGTCGCAGACGTGCTCGAAGAGGTGATACGAGTAGACCGATTTGACCGATGCCGTAGGCACCCGTGCCAGGACCTCATACACATCCCCCACAATGTCGACGCACTCATGATCCAGCGCATCGATGCCAATCGCGTCTGGATGCCTCTTTCTACTGCCGCAACCAAGCTCCAGCGTTGCGTCTTGGAGGTGGGTCAAGCAGTCTCGCTTGTCTACGATCGCCATCTCAGTTTGTTGGTGCAGAGACAGGCGTACAGCGCTGCATACCCTTGCAGTGTCTCCGAAAGTTTCGCAATCGACATTGAGGCAGCGGCGCTGGCAACCCGCGCTGCCATCTCGACGCTGAGCGTCAACAAGGCCAGCGTGACCGCGCTGGGCAAGGTGTAGTGCTTGAATCCGTACAGCAGCCGGCTGCGCAACGAGTAAAATAATCGTGCGGCTTTCACCTGCCGCGAGCTTCCTCCTCCCAGATGGCAGACTGCCACGTCCGCGAAGTAGTACGACCGAAAACCCAAGCGCCGTGCCCGCAGAGAGAAGTCTACTTCCTCGAAATAGACAAAGAAACGAGGATCGAATCCGCCGAGTGACTCGAAGAGCGTCCGGCGCACCAAGAAAAACGCTCCGATGACTTGATCGACCTCGCAGCTTTTCGTGCACTCGGACTCGCCCATCAAATGCGGAGGAAAGTGATTCGGAAATAGCCGGGTCAGCCCGGTCATCTGGCCGAAAAAGGTTCTCAGTGTGGGAAAGCGGGCACAGCTGGTCGAGAAGGCTCCCGAATCGTCGACCTGCCGTACGCCACAGATCCCGATCGCTGTGTTCTCTTCCTGCTCCAGAAAATGCACGGCACGTGGCAGCGAATCTGGAAACAAGCGTGCGTCGGGGTTAAGAAAAAGCAGGTACTGCGCCAGCGCGCTTGCCGCGCCATGATTGCAGGCAGCGGCGAATCCGTGATTGGTGCCGTTGCGAAGGACGATGGCGGGCGGCGCCAAGAGATGTCCCACCCCGTCAGCCGACCCGTCGACGGAGCCATTGTCGACGACCACCACGCGGTTGAGACAAAAACGATCCTGATGGCTTTGGGCGATCGACCTCAAACAATCCCCAAGCAGAGGGCCCGTGTTCCAATTGACAATGATGATGTCTACGCTCGGCAGTCTGCCCATTTTCGCGAAAGGAAGAGGTCCTTTCCCAGGCTGATGCTGCCGTTGGAATGGCGAAAGTAGCGGAGCGTCCAGAGTTCCCGCAGAGCTATCGGTAGTCGTTTTGTTCGCCTTGATGGCATGAGCGCTCTCGCCTCGAAATGCAGGATTCTAGACTCCAACCGGGAGAGATCGTCCGCTTGCTTGAGCTTGGGGAAAGCTGCCAGACGCTGCCGAAGCTCCTTCAATTGCGTCACGTAGGTTTGGTAGAACCCCGAGTTGTCTTGGAACACCGATTGAAGAAACTCCGACATCTTCGGTCTCCTGCCTCCAATCTGATTCTGCGCGTGCTGGCGGTATTGAATCAATGGCTTCTCAATGATCGCCAGATCTGCAATTGCAGCCACCACCACAGCGATCCAGGCGTCGTGCATCCAGCAGGCTGGGATAGGGAGGATCCATTCCTTCAACCGGGAGCGAAACGCCAGCGTTGCGCCAGTCGCTGCATTCCGGTCTAGCAGCACACGAAAGGCCTTGCCCTTCTGGAATTGGCGCTGTCTCTTTCCCCTGAAGCCATATCGATCCCAAAGTGTGTATCCCAAGGGCCTGAGTTGCTCGTCGACAACGTCAGCGTCGCTGAACACGGCTCCCAGCGAGTGCGAAGCGGCCAACGCCTCTTCAAGTCGCGCCAACTTGTCGTTCTGCCAGACATCATCCTGGTCACTCAGGGCGATGATATCGCCGCAACATCGCACGATGGCTTGCTCGAAATTTTTCGTCGAGCCGAGCGTAGCAGGATTGACTTCGAGACGGACTCGAAATGGCACACTCTGGGCGAAGCGCTCGACAAGGGCAACGGTGTTGTCGCTCGAACGATCATCGCACACGACTAGCTCGTCAGGTTGCCGTGACTGGGAACGAAGACTTTGCAACTGTTCTGGCAGAAACTGCGAACCGTTGTAAGTGCACAGCGCAACTGACAGCGACAGCGGAGGCATGCTCAAGCTTCTAAGAAGACTTCGCAACCTTCGGCCGGCCCTGAAGAAGAGGCTACTGTGAAAATAACCGCGCGCCGCAGCACGCAAGACGGCAGAGGGGCGAAGCCAAGGACTCGACTGTTGAAGTGGAGCAGCGCTGAACGGCGGCACGAAACCTTGATCCAATCTACGCGCTTTTGTGGGAAGAAGGTAGCTGTCTTCCACTCTGTGCTCGACCTGAAATAGCAGGGACGGGCGGACGAAACCACGCCGGACGTGCTCCGCGATTTCGCTGGCAGGCAGGAAGCCACCGTCAAGCGCCTCAAACAGGTCCCGCATCCAAAGATAGCCGAGCGGATTGTTTGCGGAGAGCCATGGCTGGGTGTTCATGTCCGTGTAATGCACCAAGCAGGTCTCGCCAGGATCGTAGCGCTCCAGCGAATTCCAGGCAGAATCCAGGCTGGGCCGGATCTTCGGCGCGACCGCCATCTCGTACATCAGCTGCTCGTAGGTGAGTTTGCCTTCGTTCAGGGCGCTAACGATGGCCTCGATGTCCCAGCGAAGCGAACCGCAATCTAACAGCATCACGCTGAATTGGGGTCTTCTCCCGGTAGTGCCTGGTTCCTGGACCGCAAGGAGATCCGCGCCCTCCAGCGGGACGTTCCATAACCGACGGATATCTTGAAAGACCTGCATATCGGAGTCTAGATAGATGGCCTTCCCCTGGTATCGGGTAAGGGCAGGAATGAGAAACCTTTGAAACGAAAACGGCGTACGGGGACAGTTTTGAGGTGCTGCGGGAGTGGGTATCTGGATGCCGCATTGGTGCAGCGGACTGACCTGAACCGCCAAGCTCGCGTGCTTTCGAATCGAATACTCGAGCACCCTGACCGCGAGCATCTGCGCTTCGGTCGCAGCCACATACACGCGTACCGGCGACTGCACGTCCAAAGGCGCGCAGTCGATGCGGGTTCTCATCAGGATTTTTGCGATTTCGCTAAACTGAATGTCGAAAGTCGTTCTCTGATTAGCGAGCAAAGTCTTAGCCGAGAGGTCCTGAAACTGAGCGCTATAGCTGTTGCCTCCATCAATGCCTAGCGAACGCACCTGCCTCACCCCGGCTGCGGCCAGCAGATTCAGAGCGGCTTCGCTGCTGAAGAAGCGAACAGAGATGACCGGTGAATCGGTGTGGAACTCGCGAGCCAGGCCGTGGTTGTACCACAGCAGCCTGCCCTGTGATACTAAGTTGCATTCATAAAGATACTAAGATAAACTCTCCTCCACCGGTGCTGAAAGCGCGGAGGAGAATATGCGACCCGCTCGGGCCTTTCCAAAGGGAGCTTCCAAGCAGTTGAATGAAGCCCTCAAGCAGGCCAAAAGCAAAGCTGAGTTCCAGCGCGTTC
>VFZK01000006.1 GCA_016871215.1 Acidimicrobiia bacterium
CATTCCAGGATCGCGAGACGGGTCTGCCGGGATTCGCACAGACCGGCGCTGGCGTTGCCAGTTTCCTTCTGGGCGAAGTCAACAGTGCGACGGTGACCTCCATTGTTGACACACGGGCCTACACTTCGGCATGGGGATTCTTCTTTCAAGATACCTGGCGGATGAACCCGAAGCTGACACTGACCTACGGACTCCGTTGGAATAATTTCACTCCAATGAGGGAGCGCCACGACAAGATTAGTACGTTTGATCCGAACCTGCCTAATCCTGGGGCGGGTGGACGGCGGGGAGCCCTCTCGGTCTATGGGACTGGAAGCGGTCGAAATGGTTTGCGGTCAGTTTCCGACCGCTACAACAAAGCATTTGCTCCCCATTTGGGTTTTGCGTACGCCTTGGATGCAAAAACCGTGATCCGCGGCAGCTATGGCCTCAGCTACGCTCCTGCTTGGCAGAAGTACTACGGTTCGACGGGGCCGACCACACCGACTGCCGGGTTCTCGGCAGTTCGCCAGTCCATGTCGTTGGACAACGGGGTGACTCCAGCTTTCAATTGGGATAATGGGTTCCCACTAAGGTTTCCGAATTTCCCGATTATCGACCCTACTCTTCAGAATGGAGCGACCCTCGGGTTTGTCGACCGATCTGAAAACCGCCCACCCACCAGCCAGAACATCGGATTCGAGGTGGCTCGCGAACTCCCTGGGCAGATGGCCATTCGCGTTGGCTATGTTGGGAACTTCTCGCACCGGCTCCCGAGCACCGGTGGTGGCGCAGACCTCAATGCCCTTGACCCCAGATTTCTGAGCCTAGGATCGCTTTTGAATGCCAACATCAATTCAGCAGAGGCCATCGCCGCAGGGATTGCCAAGCCCTACCCGACGTTTAATGCAAGTGTGGCGCAGGCACTGCGGCCGTATCCGCATTACCTCAACATCCCCGTTCTTGGCGCCCAGATTGGGGCTTCGACGTACCACGCACTTCAGACTAACTTCCAGAAGCGATTGGGACAGGGGCTCACCTTTCTGGTCGCGTATACGATCTCTAAGCAGCTCACGAACGTGGACTTTCCTGGCTTCACAGGGTTTGGAACGACGGTTACACAGCATCCTTCGCTCAGAAGCACCGCTAAGACGCTGCTGGCCAAGGATCGACCGCACATCCTGAATATGAGCTGGGCCTATGAGCTGCCCTTTGGAAAAGGGAAGAGGTATCTGTCAGGTGTCAGCGGAGGAGTCAACCAGCTGGTTGGTGGGTGGCGGGTCTCAGCGATCCAGAACTACATGTCGGGCGAACCCATCCGTGTCGCCAGTCGACAGACCATTCCCGGCGGATTCGGTGCAATCTGGCCATTGCGGGTGCCCAATGTTCCGATGGTGACCACCGGGTGTTCCGACTATAATCCCGCCGATCCTGCTCGTAGTTTGTACCTCAATATCAATGCCTTTGCGACTCCGGCTCCGTTCACGTTTGGAAATATCAGTAGACTCCCCAACGTTCGGAACTGCAACTTCATGGATGAGACTCTGCAAATCGACAAAAGCTTCCCGATTCGCGAACAGGTGGGGATTCAGTTCGGTACTATGATGATGAATGTTTTCAATCGGCACGTCTTCGGCGGGTTGGGTACGGACATTAATAACCCCGCGGCCTTTGGAAGATTCACCTCCACTTCACCGCCGAGGAACATTCAATTCTACCTGAAGGTGACCTTCTAGATTACTGTCTTGGGACTCGCTGCCGTTAGCGGTGAGTTTTCCTGGCGACTCCAAAACTGCCAGTCCTTGGTCTAGGGCTGGCAGTTTTTTTTATTTGGATCAAGCTCACGAAGTGGCACCTTGAGTATAGCCAAGGTTGTGCAGACATCGATGTGGAGGTGCCAATAAGGCCGAGGTTCGAATGGCGAGGGCGGCAAACGCAAGAGATCGGCGCGCCACAGGTAGAGCACACGCTGAGTTTCATCGGGCCCTACGGCCCCAAACTGAAGATTCAGGTTACACTGTGCTTGGCATCAGGCCTTGCAGGCGGATTTTCTCCCTTGAGTCAATGAACCCGACGCGGTACAAGCGAAGCTTTCGGCGCAACCCATTTCGGAATCGTTGCGTTCTCCTGGTTTTGCTGCTGGGTCTTGCCTCAGCAGTTCCTGCAGTGTCGCCGTCAGATCCTGCAGACACTCGAACCCAGGACCTTTTCTTGGATGTCGCGAGTGCTGTCGGTTTGGACTTTCTTCACTTCAACGGCATGTCGGGAGAGCACTACTATTGTGAGATGGTTGGCGGCGGGGCAGCCCTCTTTGACTACGATAACGATGGAGACCTCGATATTTTTCTAGTCCAAGGCAACATCTTGGGACCGGGAAAGACGATGAAAGACATGCTCTTTCCTCCCAAGGGCTCTCTGCCTGTGAGGGCCCGGCTATATCGCAACGACCTGGATACAACTTCGCATCAGTTAGAGTTTACAGACGTCACCGAGCAAAGCCGCATCAATGCGCAGGGTTATGGGATGGGGGTGGCAGCTGCGGACATCGACAACGATGGTTGGATCGACCTCTATATGACAAATTTTGGCTCCAACCAGATGTGGCGAAACCGAGGGGACGGCACCTTTGTGGAGATTACACAGGCCTCGGGTACCAATGACTCGCGCTGGAGCGTCAGTGCCGCTTTCGTCGACTATGACCGGGATGGTTGGCTGGATCTTTTTGTGGGCAATTACGTCAACTTCAGCTTTACGAATCGGAAGAGATGCTTTGCTGGCTCTGGAGCGGAGGATTATTGTGGGCCGTTGGCTTACGAACCCGTGCCGAACCGGCTGTTTCACAACCGGAAAGACGGGACTTTCGAGGACGTCACAGCGGAGTCCCAGGTTGGCCGGGAGTTCAATGGAGCTCTCGGTGTCGTGAGCGCCGATTTCAACGGAGACGGGTGGTTAGACGTCTACGTGGCCAACGATCAACGCGCCAATGATTTGTGGATCAACCAGCGGAACGGTACCTTCAAGAACGAGGCCTTGCTGGCTGGCTGCGCCTTCAACAAAGACGGCATTCCAGAGTCCAGCATGGGTGTGGATGCGGGCGACTTCGACAACGACGGCGACGAGGACCTGCTCGTGACCAACCTCAAGGGAGAAAAGATCACCCTCTACATGAATGATGGTAAGGGATGGTTCGAAGATCGCTCTTTCGAGGCGAACCTGGCGATTGCCAGCAAACCGTTCACCGGTTTTGGCACAGGTTTTTTTGACTTTGACAACGACGGCTGGCTGGACATTGTGACGGCAAACGGCGAGGTCCGAACCATAGAGGGGCTGGCCCGTGCTAAGGATCCCTATCCTCTCCACCAACGCAAGCAGTTGTTTCGCAACCTGGGAAACGGACGCTACGAAGAGATCAGTTCCAGAGCTGGCACGGCTTTTGAGCTTTCGGAGGTGGGCCGGGGTGTTTCGTTTGGCGACGTGGACAACGATGGCGACGTCGACCTTTTGATAGCCAACAACAACGGGCCCGCCAGGCTGCTGCTCAACCAGTCTGGGAATCGCCAGCATTGGATAGGACTTCGGATGGTAGGCCGCACGGTTAACCGGGACATGTTGGGAAGCCGCCTGGCCATCACGCTCCCGCACGGGCAAACGCTCTGGCGTCGCGTCCATTCCGATGGCAGCTATGGGTCATCGAGCGATCCGCGCGTACTGGTCGGAATCGGCAAGGCCACTCGAGTCAGCATTGTGCGGGCCTACTGGGCAAGTGGTCACGTCGAAGAGTGGAAGGATCTGCAATCGAACTGTTATCAAACTTTACGGGAAGGCACCGGCGTCTTGCGGACCGCTCGCTGATCTGGTCACGAGTACAACACACAAGATTCTGATCACCGTGCTTGGGCCGTTGATCTTTGCTTCCCTGGGAATGGCCGAACTGGCGCCTGGGACTCGGGCCCCAGAATTTCCGAAGGATGCCATCTGGCTTGGGAGCCCCAGGCTTTCCTCGACGGGTGAACTGAAAGGGAAGGTGGTACTGATTGAATTCTGGGAATACACTTGCATTAATTGCATTCGCACCTTTCCCCGCCTCAAGGAACTGTACCGGCGTTATCGCCCGTTTGGGTTTGGCTCCGAGGTTGAGAATGCCATCCGTGCCTATAAGCGCTTTCATCTTCCCTATCCAGTCGTTGCAGACGTCAAGGACAAGATATGGAAGTTGTACGACAGCCATGGCTGGCCCAACTCGTCCTTGATCGATCAGGATGGAATTATCCGTACCGTGCATCATGGAGAGAGTGGCTATGGTCAGATCGAGAAGGCGATTCAAGATCTGTTGAAGCACCGCAATCCCAACATCGATTTCTCCGGGCTGCCGATTGCCCCAGACACCGTCCTGTTCGGCGCACAGTGCGGACTTCAAACCAGTGAAATTTTCGTAGGCTATAAGCGCAGCTCTCCCAAAGGCATTGCCAACGCCGAAGGCTTTCAGCGAGAAAGAGCTGTCGTTTATGCCCCGACCAATCGCAGGGGACCGGGCGTGTTTTTCGTCGAGGGCTGGTGGTTGAACCGAGCTGACAACTTTGAATCCGGACATTTCTATGGATTCGGACGGCCAGACACTAGTGACGGTTGACTCGCATCGGATGTACTATCTCATCACGAAGGAAGAGGAAGGGCATCATGAACTCCTCTTAATTTCAAATACAGCCGGGTTGGAAGTTTATTCATTCAGCTTCGGCAACCGTTGCCTGGAGCAGTTCGACCGGCTCTAAATCAACGTGAAATACGGCTCCCTGCTTTCCACTCTCACGTTAGTCGCCCCCTTGATCTTTGTATCGAGTTGGCCTTTGGGACCCTGCCTCTCTCGGCCACTTCAGAGCACAGAGGTACGTCTGACCGATGGGTTGGCTTCACTCAAGCAGGGTCACTTGCAGGAGGCGGAGCGTTCTTTCCTAGCCTTTGTTACAGTTCATCGTGATTCCGCAGAGGCGCACTACTGGCTGGGAATTGCCCGTATGGAACTGGAGAAGTACGACCAGGCTGAGGAGGCCTTGTTGAAGGCAATCGCTTTACGACCGCGCTATCCGGAGGCGCAGAATGCCCTTGGGGTTCTCTATGACAGGCAACAACTCTTCAAGAAATCTGAAGCTGCCTTCCATGAGGCCTTAGCCATCAAGCCGAATCACGTGAGCGCTCTTTTTAATCTCAGTGTCAGTTATCTTCGGCAGAAGAGATGTTCCGAGGCGCTGCCGCTTCTGCTTCGGGTTGCGGAGCTTGACCCTAAGCACGATCAGGCGCAGCTCCAGCTTGGAGTTGCTCACTATGAGCTTAAGCAGTTTGAGCCAGCTCGGATCGCTTTTCAAAGATACACGGAGCTCAAACCCCTGGACAGCTTCGGACATCTACGGTTGGGTGAAGCTCTTTTCCGCCTAGGCAGGCACGACCAGGCGTTGGTCGCCTTCGAGAGAGCCAGCCAGCTGAACCCCAAGGATTCACGTTGTCTTTCCCAACTCGGTCTCACCTATTACAACCTCGGACAGTTGCCGAAAGCTCGCGAAACTCTTGAGGAAGCCTTACGCCTCGATCCCCAGAATCGGGACGCGCACCTTAACTTGGGAATTTTGCTCTATGAGACGATGTCCTACCGGGAAGCAGCCGGTCACTTTGAACAAATCCTGACAAAGCAACCCACGGATGCGGACAGCCTATATTACCTAGCCTCGATCGACCTCAACGAAGGTAAACTCGAGTCGGCTCGGAGCAGTCTGGAGCTATCCGTCCGGCACACGCCCGAGCATAAGAAAAGTCACTACCGACTGGGCCAGGTGTACCAGCGATTGGGACAGCTGAAGGATGCTGGGAAAGCCATGCGGCGCTTTAAAGAACTCGAAGCTGCAGAACTTCAAAACATCCCGGCTGTGGCCCGAGTTCGTGAGACTGCAAAGAGTCCTGACACGTCTCCGGCTCTGCCGCTGCCGGACACCTTGCCTGTAGCCTGCCAGGAGGGCGCGAAGCGATCGGAGGTATCTGCTCACAAGCTTCAACTCCTCGAGCGAGAGGCGTCGGCAGAGAACTATCGTGCGGCGGGTCAAACCTATCTGGAGGAGAACAACGCTCCTTGTGCGATTGCGGCTTTCGAGGCTGCTCTGAAACTCCAACCCGCAGCTTCAGAGATCCGCACCCAGTTAGGTCTCGCTTATCTGCAATCGGGTCAGCTTCAAAGGGCCGTTGATGAGCTGAGGCGGTCAGTTCAGGCAAACCCGAATGCATTCCTGGCCCATAATGGGCTGGGGTTAGCTTTGGAGGCTCTTGGCACGCTGGACGACGCGTGCGATGAGTTCAAGGCGGCTCTGGCACAAAACCCGCAGTTTGTCCCTGCCTACTTCAACTTGGCCCATGTCCTGACCACGCAGAAGCGTCATACCGCTGCAGCCTACTGGCTCGAAAAGGCGGTAGCCCTAGAACCCCAGGAACCGATCTATCAGCTCGCGCTTTCGGTTGCCTACGCAGAAGCAGCCAGATTCAGTGAGGCCATCTCTGTCCTGCAGAAGCTGATCTTAGATCGGCCTGGACTGTCTCAAGCGCACTTCAATCTAGCGACGGTTTATACCAGGCAGAAGCGTTTCGACGAGGCGGTGGTGCATTATGAGAAGGCCTTGGCGCTGGATTCTCAGAGCCCATCCACGCGGCTTTCTCTGGGAATCGCTCTTATGGCCAAATCTCAGCCTGGCCAGGCGCTTCCTATACTGGAAGAATACGTCAGACAGCGCCCTGACGATGCACAAGGACACTTTTGGCTTGGACAGGCACGAAAGGAATCAGGAGATTACGTTCTCGCTGCGCAAGCCCTGGAACGCTCCATACAGTTGAATCCCAACGAAGCGGAGGCCTATTATCACTTGGGCTTCACTCTAGCACGGCTGGAACGGTTCAAGGTCGCCATGCAGCACCTCGAGCAGGCCAAGAAGTTGAACCCGTCGGCTCCTGAAACTCGCTACCAACTCGCCCAGGTATTGCGGCGACTGGGGCAGTCCGCGATAGCACGAGAAGAACTCTTGGTTTTCGAGCAGCTCCAAGAGCATGGCCGGCAGAAGAAGGTGGCGGCGGGGCTGCACGCCCAAGGGAATCAACACCTGCAAGACGGAAATGTTTCGGCTGCGTCGGAGGCCTACGACCAAGCGCTCAAACTCGATCCGAACAATCCCAGCCTGCACTACAATCTTGGCTTGGCTCTGGCCCAACTGGGGAACCGAGAACGTGCGCAGTTCGAGTTTCAGAAAGCCATCGAAATCGATCCGAATCTGGGTCCGGCACATTATCACCTTGGTTTGCTTTACAGACGTGGAGGGCAAACCCAGTTGGCTGAGCGCTCTTTCCGGACTGCGGTGACTATCAACCCCGAGGATACCGACGCCCAGACGGGCTTAGCGGCTCTGTCCGCAGGAACTAAGTGAATGTCGCTAATGCTCATTCATTCTTGGCAGAGAACTGGTTGCAGAAATTGCACGGGAGCGCGTTGAAACGTCGGCCGGAATCGCCTATGGATTTTCGACTGAGTCAGTGGAAAAAAGGATCGGGGTTCATGATGATCGTGCTTCTTCTGGAGTCGACGTTCTGGATCGCCGAGGCCCATGAGAATGACACGGTGCTGAGTGGTTCTCCTTCTCTGACTGTGTCTCAGCCTTCTAGCGCCCAACCACAACTTGCCCCGGTACCCCATCCGAATCTGGAGAGGCTGGAACCGCTGGTTCGACGGCAGATTCAATCCGCTCAAAATGAGCTGAATACGTTAACTAAAAACAAACTGGCAGCAGCCGGTCAACTGGCAATCGCTTACGGAGAACTCGGAAAACTCTACCAAGCCTATGACTTCGTCGAAGCGGCCTTGGTTTGCTATGAGAATGCACAGGCGCTCGCGCCCGAGGATTATCGATGGAACTACTACCTGGCTCATCTATATCAGGGCGAAGGCAGGTTGGACAAAGCTTCCGATTACCTGAAACGGGCTCTGGAGAAACGACCCGATGACACAGCAGCGGTGTTAAAACTGGCGGCGATCTGCTTCGATCAAAACGATTCCGGTGTAGCAGAGACCCTCTTTCAGCGCGTCGCCAAGCTCAATGGACGTTCAGCACCAGCCTTGGCCGGATTGGGTAGAATCGAACTGTCGCGCAAACAGTTTGACCGGGCCGTCCGCTATTTTGAGGCGGCGTTGGAAGTGGATCCCGGTGCTTCAAGTTTGCATTACCCTTTGGCGATGGCTTATCGAAACTTGGGAGATGCTCAGAAGGCGCAGATTCACTTATCAAAGACAGGGCAAGTCAAGGCGCAAATTCCAGATCCACTCATTGAGGAGTTGCAGGGATTGAAGAAGGGCCGCTTGCCTTTGTGGTTCCAAGGGAATGAAGCCATGCAGGCCGGCCGCTTTGCCGAGGCTGCGGAAGCCTATCGCCAAATGTCTGATTCGGACCCTTCCGACCCCATGGCACGCATGTACTATGGTACCGCGTTAGCGCAGGCAGGCAACACCAACGAAGCTATTCAACAATTTGTGCAGGCCTTGCGCCAGGCTCCGCAGAATGCCGGGCTGCACTATAACCTTGGTATCGTCTTGTTGCAGCGTGGCTCTGAAGTGGAGTCGCTCAAACATTTCCAAGCCGCAGTCGATTCCGATCCGTCGTTTAAGCAGGCCAATTTCCAGCTGGCGAACCTTTCGATGCGGCACGGGAGATTTGCCGACTCCGAACAGAGCTATGCTCGAGTGATTCAGCAGGAACCTGCGAACAGTTTTGCACGCCTGATGCAAGTCATGGCGCTGGTCCGGCTCAAACGCTATCCGGAGGCTCGACGCTTGCTCGATGACGGACTCAAAGCATTACCTAACGACCCTGATCTGACCCACGCGCTGGCGCGTCTGCTGGCAGCATGCCCACTGAAGTCTGTCCGTGACGGTCGGCGGGCCTTGGAGCTGTCGCAGAAATTGCTGAAGGCCGAAAAGAATCTGGACTTTGAGCGGGTTCAGACACTCTCCATGGCGATGGCGGAGGTTGGGCAATTTGATCAAGCAACCCAGCTACTCCGTTCTGTGACTGCAAAGCTGAAACAACTGCAGCGTTCCGATTTGAGCCGTTTGTTGGAGGGTCAGCTCGTTCTTTTCGAGCAGGGGAAAGCTTCCCGTGTACCTTGGCGTGATGACGATCCTGTATTTTTTCCTGTGCCGGGATCATTGATGCTGATAACCCCGCAACAGTTGTCGCCCATGCAAGCTGGAGCCGCCAATTGAACTTCCCACCTTGAACTGTGTATCTTCTGAATAAGTCGGGGTATCTTCTGGGTTAATTGAGACGGGCAGGAGATTTGGTAATGTTGTTAGTTTAGTGAATCATTCTGGCAACGAACACCTGGCAAGAATGTTGACGAGCCTGACTGCTCCGCTCTTTGCCTTTGCCGTGGACAGCCTGATCAAGGGCCGGCGTCGACAGTCGAGCCTCCGCTATCACCGACCGTTCCTGGAGTACCTGCAAGGAAAATCGAAGCCGGTTGCCCGGGATGTCATCCTGGCCCACCTGAAATTCGGTTATGATTATCCGGAAACCAACCAGTAACAGAGCATGCTTGCGTCAAGAGCCAGTCAATCAATGCCGCGACATTGCGCTCTGCGGCTGCAGAGGCTCCGTCATTCCTGCTGAAGCGAATCTGCAGACCGCTTGGCCTGCAGGAGTGGGTCAAGCCAAGAACAGCTCGGCGCAATGACGAAACAGAGCCGGTCAGATTAGTTCGGCAATCGGAGTACCTGTCTTGTCGTCGATGGAATTCGCAATCTTGATTGGCCGGCCAATTGGAGTCATATAAGTCTTTTCCCAATCGACACCCAACGCCTTGTAGAGAGTCGCGAAAACGTCTCCCATCGTAGTCGTCCGCGCGGCCGGGTAGGCGCCGCGCTCATCGCTGGCTCCGACAACCACACCACCTTTGATGCCCCCGCCGCCAACGACCAGAGACCAACAGTTCGGCCAATGATCGCGCCCGAGGGCCGGATTGATGTGCGGAGTCCTCCCGAACTCTCCCATCGCAATCACAATCGTGCTTTCCAGCAAGCCGCGCTGCGTGAGATCTTCGAGAAGAGCCGACAGCGCTTGATCGAAAGGAGGAACCAGCTTGTCGCGATTGTATGAGTCGTTTTTGCTGTGACATGAGTCCCAGGCGTTGTAATCGTACCCGGCCGCAGTCACGAACCGGCAGCCTTGTTCCACAAGTCGGCGGGCCATCAGAACGCTCTGTCCAAAGGAATGCTTGCCATAAGCCTCGCGGAGTTTGTCAGGCTCCTCGGAGATGTCGAAGGCCTTGCGCACGGCCGGAGACTGGATCAAGTTGAACGCCTGTTCGGTAAAGGTGTCCAGGTTCGAGAACTCCGCGATCTCCTGCTTCTGCCGGTAAGCCGCATCGACGAACTTCAGCAACGAGCGCCGCTCTTGAATTCTTTCGATGCCGAAAGACTTGGGCAAGCTTAGGTCAGGCACTGCGAAATCCTGTTTGCTGGGGTCCGGAATCGCCATGGGGTTGTGCTGAGGTCCCAGGAAGGCCGCGTTGAAGTAATTCTGGTACATCTTGGTCCCAGAGTCCCACTGGGGCTGGATGATGTAGGGCGGCAATGCATTGCGAGGTCCCAGCTCCTTGGAAACGATTGACCCAAGGCTGGGAAACTGCATGGCTGCATTCGGCCGGTGCCCGGTGATCGCGTAGTGAGTGGCTTCGGGGTGGTCGATCTCTTCTGTGTGCATTGATCGAACAATGGATAGCTTGTCCATGTGCTTTGCCATCCGAGGGAGAAGCTCAGAGATCTGAATTCCCGCAACGTTAGTCGAGATCGGCTTGAAAGAGCTGTTGCCCTTCGGATCCCACGTGTCGAGGTGGCTCGGCCCGCCTTCCAACCACAAAAGGATGCACGCCTGTGCTTTGGCGCGAGAGGCCGGTGTGCCTTTGCCTGTCAGTGCGACGAGGCTCTGCAACCGCAGGTATTGGCTGACGTGGATGCCGAGCAGACTGAGGCTTCCCGCCTTGACGAAATAACGCCGGCTCATCTGAGAGCAGTCCAGACACCCGGTTTTGCTCATGTTGCCTCCCTTCGCTTCCCCCATTTACATCGATAACACCAGGGGGGACTGACTCGACGTGATCTCGCTGGCTGTGATGCTTCCGCTGGCTGCTGTTGCCGCGAGACCAATCCTGAGAAATCCGCGCCGGCTCAACTTCAACTTCATCTTCTCCTCCAGAAGCCACATAACAATCGGCAGGAGAACTGCCCAACTGATCCAGGCGATCTAGTGGTTGTACGCAAATTCGCGTGAGGTGACCAGGCTCCAGACCAGGTCCTCTAGGGCCTCGCGGCGGGATGCGCGCTGGCTGACCCTCTTCGTCAAAAAGCCCAATTCCTCCGCCGTCGGCAGGCGAGACAACGCCGCCACATACAAGTCTTCGATGATCTCGCGATTCGTAAGTCCGGCCTTGGCGAGCCTGTCGACGCGGCCGCCTTCTTTCGATATCTTCTCTGTATAGGTCGGCCCGGCCAGCAAGTGCAGCGCTTGAGCGATGTTGGCTTCTCCTTTTCTTTCTGGCACCATCAAGCGATTGGGCCGGCCGTAGATATCCAGGAACTGGGAAGGGAAAGTATCGAAAAAGACGATGTCGACGGCGCGGGAAGCGGCTGGCATGCGCGCACCCGAGTCGTCTTCGAACGTTTCTGGAATCTCGGTCACGTGCGACAGAGCATCCAGCAGCACTTCGGCTTCAAGGGCACGGGGAAGCGCATGGGAGTAGTTGATGCGGTCGTCGCGGTTGCTCTCGTTGGGCACCCCCGAGAGTTGGTAGGTTTTCGACTGAACAATCAGCCGCATCAGACGGCGCAGATCGTGACCGTGTTCGCGAAAATCCTTGGCCAGCAGATGTAGCAGCTGCGGATGCGTGGGTGGATTCGTCAGCCGGAAATCGTCGACCGGATTGACAATGCCGCGGCCGAAGAAATATCCCCAGATCCGATTTACCGCGGCCTGGGCAAAGTAGGGGTTCTGCGGCGAAGTCATCCATTCGGCAAGCCGCTGCCTCAGATCAACCCGGGCGGTTTCAGCAAGAACCTTCCCATCCAGAAAACTGGGCGGCACTTCTTGCTTTGTCCGGGGATGCAGCACTTTGGCGCCGCCGCCGTTTTCTCCGTGGCCGGCTGGGTCGTCGAAAATGACAGCGGGCCCGGCTCCGCCTAAATCGCCAATGTGCGTGAGGCGGCCGAAGAAAGCCGTCAATCCCCAAAATTGATTCTGGCTCCACGTTTCATAAGGGTGATTGTGGCACTGTGCGCAGTCCAGGCGCCGACCCAGAAAGACGCGAACCTCTTCGGCCATCATGTCCTGCGGCCGCCGTAGATCCGACCCTCCATACCAATGGCGTGTCGGACCGTTGTAGCCTTGCCCGCCAACACGCTCTCGAGCCACCTGGTCGTATGGCTTGTTGGAAGCGATGTTGTTCCGCATCCACTCCCAGTACATCTTAGTGAACGCTGGTGAACCCTGCTCGAACGAGACTCGAAAGAGGTCGGCGAAGCGAAAGGTCCAGAAGTCGATAAACTCAGGCGAACCCAGCAGCGCTTCGATCAACTTGTCTCGCTTTTGCGGATCTCGACTGTCGATGAACTCCTTGGCTCTTTTGGGTGGCGGGAGAGTGCCGGCCAGATCCAGGCAGACACGTCGCAGAAACTCCGCATCGCCAGAATCCTCCGAAGGAATGATGTTGAACTTCTTCAGCTTTGCGAAAACCTGTTCGTCGATAAAGTTGCGCGCTCGCCAAACCGGGTAGTTCGAAACCGGCTTTTCAATGACACCGAATCCAGTGCTGATCGCATGGCCTGCGGCACGAATCATCACAGAGGTTTCGCCTGTTTTCACCGCGCTAACCAGGCCGTCTTCATTGACATCGACCACTTCTGGATTGTTCGAGGTGTAGAGAACAGCCTCCGTGACGTCCTCCCGCCGCCCGTTCGACAGTTGCGCAGTCACCAGCAGCTGCTGCTTCCCAGAACGGTCCAGCACGACTTCTTGCGGCATCACGTCCAGACCCACAACACGGACGGCTCCCTGGGTATCCTCCTTGCCATATGGGGCGCCGTTCTTCACCCAGTCGAGAATTGTGGTGTAGTCGGCAGAGTCCTTGTTGAATCGCTGCCCGCCCCCGTGCGCCAGTTCCATCGTCGGCTTCGCCAGCAGCACACTCTTGTCCGGCTCCTTTAGATTGATTCGAGGGATCTTCTCCCCAGGGTCGGCGCTCAACACTTGATAGGTACCGCCCTCGACGATCCACTTGTAGTCGTCTCTCGGGTAGAGCGCGTTGGCCGAAAGCTTCAACCCCCCTTTGCCTTTGACGCTCCCATGGCAGTCGCTGTTATTGCAACCGCGCTTCGTGAAGATGCCCCCTAAGTCGCGGGCAAAACTAAAGGGACGTTGCTCCTCCGACCCGCTCACTCGAATCGACGTGCTCGCGGACCGACCGCCCACCGACGCGGTCAAGGTCACTTGGCCGTCGGCCACAGCGACCACCTTCGCGTTCCCTGAGATTCGAGCCGCTCCTTCTCGCGAAAGCGAGAGCCTGGCGATGGATGTGACGTCGCGCTCAACTCCGTCCGAGTAGCTTCCCATGACGACAAAGCGCTGCGACGCCTTGGCACCCCAGAGCGTGGCATTCTCCGGAAGCAACCGCAGACCTTCGAGCTTTGGCGAAACTGCAGAACCCGATCCGGCGCGCAGCTTCGCCGCGGCTTCTTGCCTGCTGACCGGCGCCGGGGCTTGAACCTGCGAGGTTGACGGTGTGGAAGCCTTGCCGGGAGCTGCGTAGCAAACGGCTCGAAAACCGAGCAGCACCATGACTGCGAGCGACAATCCAAAGGCTGTCGTTCTAGCTCGATATGGCATATCTGGATTCCGTCAGAGTTCCGTAGGTCCTTGAGTCGAGGCGGAGTGCTTGCTGAGCGCACGGTCCTGGCGGAGGCTTCACAATCGTACAGGGTCCTGCGATCGGCCGAGCTGAGCACTAATGAGTTTCCTTCTCCTCTTTCCCTCCGGCTCTTCTTTCTTGAACAACCATGAGAAGCACTTCTCTGGACCTCAATGGAGGTCCCACGATTCCGTCAACCACCGGCCGCGCCACCACCGTGATGGTGCGCGGTATCGCGGTCAACGGAGCATCTGCACCCGCAGCCAACAGAATCGTCGCGGTTTCCGCTTTGGCCAGAAATCGTTCCCTTGGACCCTCGTCGGGATTCGTCCCTCGATCCGGTTTGACTTCGGTGCCGGGCACGGCGGTCACTCCTTCTGGAAGCCCCTCCAAGGTAATAGCAACGTCTCCCGCGTAGCCTTCTTCCTGGCCAGTCGTGACGTTTAGCTTCCGGGAACTGCCCCTGCTCACATTCAGACGGTCGACATTCGTTTCAATCTCTCCGATGTGCGGGATCTGCCGGCGGACTAACACGCGATATTGGCAGCCTGGATCGCCAACGCGGGAAGTGATGTCGCGGATTTGCAGTGTGTATTCTCCACCGAGCTCGAAGGTGAAGACCGTCTTTGGCTGAATGGTTTTCGCGTAGAACGTGAAGTTGCGCGCGATTCTCCTGAACACGTTGCCAAGAAACTCCCGGCCCGTCTCGTCCAAAACGGCCAGCTTGGGGTTAAACAAGGGCGGCGCGGTCGCTGGAGTCTCGATTTCGAACGCGACCGCATCACCCTTTTCAACCTGGAACTTGAACGAATCCGTATCTCCCGGATGGGCGATACTGCCCTCGATGATCGCCGGGAGCTGGATCTTTTTGACACCTTG
Organism: Acidimicrobiia bacterium; assembly: GCA_016871215.1. Classification (GTDB taxonomy): domain Bacteria; phylum Acidobacteriota; class Terriglobia; order Versatilivoradales; family Versatilivoraceae; genus VFZK01. The sequence continues at coordinate 14,833 of VFZK01000006.1, forward strand.
CGGTGAATCGTTCGGTTCCTCGTCTCGTAAAAGAACGGGTGCCAAGGCTTCCTCATCTTTGGAAACCGCAGATTCGGAGTTTGAGAGGTGGTCTGAGATTTCCTTGATCTTGAGAGGTGCGTCGGGCTTCCGATCCACCTGCCCGTGCCCCGATCGAAGCGACCGTCCCCACAGCTGTTTCAGCCGATCCGGTTCCAGTCTCCGAGTGAAATCCCGTTCCTGCCACGGGTCGTTTCCACCTTGCGACTGCGATTCTCGGAGGCGATCGAACAGACTTGGCCTGCCGGTCAGCGCGATTCTGAGTTGATACGAGAATTCGGGGCCGCCTTTGCTGGAGAGCGAAGTCGCCCGCAGTAGGTAGCGGCCTTGTTTTGGGATCTTGTGGCGGAGTACCGAGTGGGTCGGAACTGCGCCGGCAACCGACTCATCGCTGTAAGCCAGCCGGTTAAGTTGATGCTCGCTAAACCAGCTGCCCGTTGGCTCGAAAAGCGCAAGCGCCGTCGAAAAGCCTGCTGAGACTGAAGACGGTGCCGTCACCGGCTTTGTGATCATCTCCGCGACGAGTTCCTGATCTTTGCCAGCCTCGATTTCGTAGAAGTCTACTTCGCCAGACTTGCTCACTTTGCCATGCACAACCGCAGGGATCGTGATCCGCTGCGCCTGGCTCGGCGAATCGTGCGGGCCGTGGATCTCATCGACGGAGGGCTCCTGCGGCGCAAGAACAAGAAACGGCAGAGCGTTCGAAACACCACCCGGTGTGAGCAAACGAATCAGACTAATACCTGGAGGTGTGGCCGCTGCGACCTTCAAGGTCAGGACGGCCCGGTTCGCCTTTGTCTTCTTGCTGCCTCCGTCCATCAAACCCTTCTTGAATTCCACAAGCTCTGTGTCCTCAACGGCACGAACCTCGCCGGTGACGCCCTCCCGATTCGACCAGACCGTGTAGGCTCCCTCCAGGGATTTCCCAAGAACTTCGGCCTCTATTACACTTGCGGCACTTCCACCTAATGGGAAAAGGGACAGCACCTCTGGCTCTCGGCTCGCAACGGCTTCAACATCTCTCGGATGAGCCAGAAGAACGGCCCACACGAGCAGACCCAAGCTGGCAAGTTCCCAGGTGGCTCGAGGTAGAGCGCGACCATAAAGCCGGGAGCAAACAGCTTTCAATTCAACCTCCGATTCGGGACGTGAACAAAGCTTGAGATCACGGGGGATCCGACAGACTGGCTACCGTCGGCAGTCTGCACTATAAAGGGTTCCAAAACTGGGCGTCAAGCCTCCCGAGGCCGATCAAAGCCGCTTGACGCGGGGCTGCCCAGCCGGATCTCGTACGAGATGTGAGTGTTATCAGTGTTGTAAGCCATCCGAAAGACGACCACAGGCGGAGGAATCGGACTCTTGCAGTCGTCGTTTGCCAGATAGGCGCCTATCTGGCGCCAGACTCGAAATCAAACCGAAACGGCAAAGCCGCCGTGCCGAGCGACTGCGAGTCTCACGTCGAGCGGTAGCCGTCCGGCAATTACCCCGGGTGCTCTCGCTTCCTCTCACTGCCGGTCAGCGTCTGTCACCGCTTTCCATGCGCCAAGGATGACTTGACCGGAGCGACGGCACAGGAACCCCTGCGCTGCCAACACTCTACTTCAGTGTTACGCAAAGCCCTTTTTGACCGCTTTCGTAGATGGCGTCGATCGCTCTCATGTTGAGCTGTCCGTCTTCGCTCGGAAAAGCGATCGGCTTGTGTTGCAGGATGCAGTCGGAAAAATACTCGAACTCGAGCTGCCACTGGTGTGCTGCCGGAACGGCGATCTCTTCTGTGTTCAAACCGAGCAGATCGGTCACGTAAATGGTAGTGGCCACGACCTGGTTGGAGCGATAGGTGGCCAGTTGCACAAAGCCCCAAGGAACACGAATACGTCCCGTTTCGCCGTGTACCTCATAGCCTTGCTGGTAGGCGCCGTCTTGCAACCGGTAGCTGGTGTCAAACAACGCTCGCGCTCCCGAGGGAAACTCCAGCATCGCGGTGACCCTGTCGTCGACTCCGGACTTGGAGTGGAAGTCCACTTTGGCACAGATCGACACGGGTTCGGATTCCAAAAGAAACCGGGCAACATCGATGCAGTAGCAGCCCTTGTCCATAAGGACTCCTCCAGACAACTCGCGGCTTAGCCGAATGTCGGCCTTTCGTGAGGGCAGCCCGGAAGAATGGACAGCCGTGATCCCGATGATTCGGCCGATCCTGCCCTCCGCAACCAGTCTTTTGACCAAAAGGTTCTGCGGGTGAAATCGATAGGCGAACGCCTCCATCAGGAGAACGCCGTATTCACGGCAGGTCTGAGCCATCGCCCGAGCTTCCTCGGCGCTTCGGGCGAGCGGCTTTTCGCAAAGCACATGCTTGCTTTTCCTGGCGGCCTTGAGAGTCCACTCGTAATGAAGGGAGTTGGGAAGGGGAATGTAAACTGCATCGACGTCTGGGTCGTTCAAAAGATCTTCGTAGAGGCCGTAAGCCTTCTCAATTCCGAATCGGCCGGCAAAGTCGGTTGCCTTCGAAATCTCGCGGCTCGAAACGGCTCTTGGAATTCCGTTTCTCGATTGCCGAATGCCCGGTAATGCCACCGCTGCTGCCACGCCAGCACAACCCAGTATCCCCCATCGAACCTTGCGCAGGTCGGACGTGTTCACCTCGTTTTCTCCGACGCGACAGGGGCCTCGCTGCTTTCTTCGTGAATTTCGAGGACCCGGTCTAAGTGCTCGAACACTTTCTCGAACGCGATCGCATAGCACTCCATCAGTTCGAGACTGTTCGGTGGCACAAGGCTCCGTACCACGAAGTGGTCATCGATAACGGCCCGAGTATTTCGAAACTCGGATGTTTCGTAAGAGGTCTCCCCCGCCCCATGACACTGCCAGGGACAGCCTCGTCCATAGGCCTGTTTGCGCTGGAACACCGGCTGATCGGGCACGGCCATCTTCTGCCAGCGCGCCACCTTCACATTTTCTGCGCTCAGCGCTGCCATCACCGCGTCCCGGACACGTGCGGGAGGAAGGTCGCTTGCCAGACGATCGGTCTGAACCCGGACGGCATACAGATAATAGCTGTGGGTTCGGTCCGGAGGCACGACCGGAGTGCGCAACCCCTCAATGTTTTTCAAACGCGACGTGAGATAGTCCGCGTTCCGTTGCGTCGCCGCGACGTAGCTGTCTAGATGACGCAGCTTGACCCGAGCCAGCGCTGAGATCATTTCGGGCATTTTGTAGTTCCAACCGATCGACTCTGACGCATAGGCCCTGTCTGAGGCATTCATGTCGACCCGCTCGCCAAATAGCCGCGTCATCGAGGCTCGCTCAAAGATCGACGCGTCCTTGGTGGTCATCAGGCCGCCTTCGCCGGTCATCAGCTGTTTGGTTGTGGTCATCGCAAACCCGGCTGCGTCTCCCAGCGCGCCCGTGCTCTTTCCTTTGTACTTGGCCCCATAACCTTGGGCCGAGTCCTCGATGACCTTGAGAGAATGCCGGCGAGCGATTCGGTTGATCTCGTCCATGTCGCAGGGCAGGCCGTAGATATGCACTGGCATAATCGCCCGGGTGCGTGTCGTGATCTTCGCCTCAATTTTGAGAGGATCGATGAGGTAGGTCTCTGGGTCGATGTCGACAAATATTGGAATAGCGTTTTGATGCAACACCGCCATCGCTGAGGCAATGAAGGTGTAAGCAGGAACAATGACTTCGTCGCCTGGTCCCACGCCCGCTCCCGCAACAGCGCAATGAAGCGCGGCTGTGCCACTATTCACCGCCAGGCAGTGACGCACTCCGACATACTCGGCAAACTCGCGCTCCAATCCTTCTGCATTCGGCATGCCCTTGCCCATGGCGATGCTCAGGTGCCCGCTCTTGAGCACTTCGACCACGGCATCAATCTCCTCTTGCGTTGACTTTCGAAATCGTTCCCAATCATGGGAGACGAGAGCTGCGGGAACGGCGGCCTGAGCGCCGTCAAGTGCTAGATTGCTTCTGGGCATGGAGACTCTCCTGGCTAAAAATCGCGTCACGCTTTCTGTAGCGCGAGACGGTCCGCTGAGACGGTCGCAGGTCCAAGAATTCGGCTCTTCGCCTGCGAGTTTCTTGCTGTCTCTTTAGTGGGAAAGGAAGCGCTTTGGGTTCTCGACCATCATCGTCTGGACCTGCTCCTCGGCAACTCCCATTTTTTTCATCATAGGAACTACGTACCTCAGAATGTGACTGTAACCGTGGCCCCCGAACTCTCGGAGTTCGATCTTCTGGCACACGTCTTGAGAAAGGAGAATGTGCTCCAAAAAACCTTGTTCAATGAGCGTCCTCAGCGCAACGACGCGTTCGGTATCTCTTGGAAAGAAACGCAACGTTTCTTGGGAGCTGTACCATTCCACACCGAAACGGTCGTACTCGATGTAGGCCCCTCGTTTGGCGATGGCCGCGTGATAGGGCACATCGATTACATGATCGAGGTGGCAGATGATGACGCGACGCAGATCGGCACCTTCGGATTCGACGATGTCTAAAAGCGTGTGAGCAGACTTGTCCCATGGCGATGGGTGGATGCTCAATCCCAAACCTGTCTCCACCTGGGCCCGCGCAGCCGCACGCAGGGTTTTCTCTTCCAGCGGCGTCAGCGGCCAGCTCGTACCGATTTCGCCGATGAATCCAGGCCGAACATCAGTGCCGTCCACACCCCTTTCAACCTCACCTACCAAGCGTTCTTTGAGTTCCTCGACAGAAAGTTCATTGAGGCTTTCGGGCAGTGCGGGACTGTAATACCCGCAGCCGGCAACGATCTGGACTCCGACCGCTTGCGATATCCTTCGCAACTCCAAGGGACGGCCGCCAATCCAACGGCTCGTGTGGTCCATGAGGCTGCGCCCGCCAAGTTCCTTATAGTAAGCCAGCTCCTTGATCGCGAGATCGGCATCGTTCAGCCGAAGCGAATCGGCAGAGATGGTTGGATTCCTCCTGAGGTCTCCAAGAATGGACATGCTGACTGGCTCTTCAGCGATCCGCTGAAGGTGAGGGTCGTCTGTCATCCGGCGCCGGCAAGACACGTCGATGATCAGATGTTCGTGAGCCAGCGTGGTGCCCAGGTTTTCTGGCGCAATCTCGCCGAGTACCGTCATGATCTTCATAGAATCTCTTTTCCTCGGGACTAGCGTGAAGTAGTCTGCTTGACAAAGAATGCATCGCTATCCAGAACCGATCTCCCGCGCGAGCAACTCGTGATCGCGGAATCTGGCAGGCCGATGACAGGAGCCCAGACCGAGCCGAGCAACTCTAAATCAGTTTCACAAGGGGCGTACCCGTTTTGTCCTCAATGGAGTTAGCGATCTTGATGGGGCGTCCGATCGGTGTCATGTAGGTCTTTTCCCAATCAATGCCGAAAGCCTTATAGATGGTGGCAAATACATCGCCAACAGTAACCATATGTTCCGTTACTTGAGCACCCCGCTCATCGCTCGCGCCGACGACTCGACCGCCTTTGATACCCCCACCACCTAAGACGAGCGACCAGCAAAACGGCCAATGATCTCGGCCATTGCCTGGATTGATATGCGGTGTCCGCCCAAATTCGCCCATCGCAATGACGACGGTCGATTCCAGAAGGCCACGCTGCTGCAAGTCTTCTAACAAAGTTGAGAGGCTTTGGTCTAACGGAGGAACCAGAGTCCTGCGAAGGTTCTTGTCGTTCTCCGCGTGGGTATCCCAGGAGCTGTACGCGTATCCGGACGCGGTTACGAAGCGGCATCCGGCCTCCACCAATCGTCTGGCGAGCAGTACGCTCTGACCGAAGCCGTTGCGACCATAGGCATCCTTGGACTTCTCTGACTCCTGAGAAAGATCGAAAGCACGCTTGACGGCGGGCGACAGGATCATTCGCACCGCTTGTTCCGTGAATACATCCATGGGAGTGCGTTCTGCCATCCCTTCCTTCGACCGGTAGAGGCGGTCCACAACTCTCAAGAAAGACTTGCGGTCTTCGACGCGCTCGACAGACAGTGTCTTCGGCAGGCTGAGATCTGCCAGTTGAAAGTCTTTCGCTTGGGGGTCGGGTGTGAGCAACGGATTGTATTCTGAGCCGATGAACGCGGCCTTGAAGTATTCATCGACCATGGGATGTTGGTTCTTGGGAACCTTGACGTAGGCGGGAACATCCTGGCGAGAGCCGAGCTCTTTGGCGATGATGGATCCAACGCTGGGGAATTGCATCGCCGGGTTCGGCCGGTGCCCCGTGATCGCGTAGTGAGTCGCTTCTGGGTGGTCAATTTCCTCGGTGTGCATGGACCGAATGATCGCCAGCTTGTCCATATGTTTGGCAACGCGGGGCAGCAGCTCCGAGATCTGAATGCCAGGCACATTGGTCGAGATGGCCTTAAAGCTGCTGTTCGGCTTTGGGTCCCACGTGTCAACTTGACTGGGGCCGCCTTCCAGCCAGAGTAGAATGCAGGCCTGAGCGTTTCTTCTTTTGCCCACAACACTGCCAGCCTGCGAGGCCATCAGAGCCTTCAGCCCAAGGTATCGGCTCAAGCCAATGCCAAGAAACGGCAAGGATCCAACTCGCAAGAAATCACGACGGTCGATCCTGCCTCCTGCGCAACTTGCGCAAGATCGCTGTTCCATGACGTTTTCCTCTTCTAATGATTATTTGAAAACTCCTGTGATGCCACTAAGCCCCAGGCTAAATCCTCGATGGCTTCACTGCGCGAGGGTCGCTGCCGGATCATGTCTTCAAGTTCTGCTTTCTCGTTGATCGTCGGGAAGCGGGAAAGCGCCGCCAAGTAGAGCTCCTCAATAATCTGTTGGTCTGAAGCCTTAGCTCGTAGCAACCGATCGATTCGCCCGCCTTGTCTCGAAAGCTTCTGGGTGTAGGTCGGCCCCGCTATCAGATGTAAGGCCTGATTCAAACTGGGGTCAACCTTGCGATGAGGTATCATGAGTCGATTCGGCCGTCCATAAATGTCGAGAAACTGAGACGCAAAATTATCCGGCCAAACCATGTTGATTGCCCGCGTGCCCAGGGGCAATCTGCCCGGGCGGCTGGCCCCTTCCCCGAAATCCTCTGGAACATCGGCAACCTGAGAGATCGCATCCAACAACACTTCGGCATCCAACGGGCGAGCTAGCGCGCGCGAGTAATTCACTTTGTCATCTTTGTTTGTCTCATTAGGAGTGCCGGATAGCTGGTAGGTTCTGGACTGGACAATGGTTTCGACCAGATACTTCAAATCGTATCCATGTTCTCTGAAGTCTTTGGCCATGACTTCCAACAGATCGGGATGGGTCGGTGGGTTGGTTAACCGGAAATCATCCACGGGCTCGACCATCCCTCTGCCGAAAAAGTAGCTCCAAATCCGATTGACAATCGCTTCGGCGAAATAGGGGTGAGAAGTCACCCATTCAGCCAGAGGCAGTCGCAAATCAGCCTGCTCGCTTTCAGGCAGACGCTTGCCCTCGAGAAACTGCGGCATGGCCTGCTCTTTCGTGCGGGGATGCGTCACTTTAGCTCCCTGCCCAAACTCACCATGGCCGGCAGGATCGTCCATGATCACCACGTCGCGCCCTGGATCGCCCAACCGAGTCAAACGGCCGTAGAAGGCTGTCATTCCCCAAAACTGGTCTTGACTCCATGTCTCATAAGGATGGTTGTGGCACTGAGCGCAATCCAGCCGGCGGCCAAGGAAGACACGAACCTGTTCGGCCATGGCATCCTGAGGCCGGGGCATTTCGCCTCCAGATCCGAAGTAGTGACCACCGGCGCCTCCCCAGCCCTGCGCGGCGATGCGCTCGCGCGCGATTCGGTCATAGGGTTTGTTTTCAGCTATGCTGTTACGGATCCATTCCCAGTAGCTTTGTGTGTATTTGGAAGTCGGTTGCGCGAACAAAGCCACTCGAAACAAGTCAGCAAAGCGAAAAGTCCAGTAGTCGACGTACTCGGGTGAACTCAACAAGGTCTGGATCAGCTTGTCCCGCTTCTGCGGATCCTTGGCAGCCGAGAATTCACGGACGCGATGGGCGGGCGGGAGCGTACCGGTGAGATCCAGGCACACCCTGCGAAGGAATTCCTGGTCGCTGGATAATCCAGACGGAATGACGTTGAACTTCCGCAGTTTTCCGAAAATGTGATCGTCGATGAAGTTTTTGCGCGCAATCTTCGGATAGTGCGCGGCCGGCTTGGCGATGACGCCGAATCCAGCACCGATCGCCTGGCCAGCGGCACGAATCATTACAGCAGTTTCCCCGGTCTTCACCGCTCGCACGAGCCCGTCGTCGTCAACCTCGACGACTGACGGGTTATTAGACGTGTACAACACCTGCTGAGTGACGTCCTCTCGCTGGCCGTTGGATAAGTGAGCCGTAACCAGGAGTTGTTGTTGCCCCATGCTTTCGAGAACCGCGTTCCTTGGAAAGACTTCCAGTCGCTCGATTCGGACGCTTTCCTGCTTTCCTTCTTCGCCAAACGGAGCCCCGTTTTTGATCCAGCTCAGGATAGTCTCATAGTCCGAAGAGTCGGAACTGAAGCGCTGCCCACCACCGTGAGCGTCTTGCATCGTGGGTTTTTGCAAAAGCAGGCTTTTTTCAGGCTCCTTCAGATCGATCCGAGGGATCTTCTGACCTGCTTCGACAGTCAGCACCTGGTATGTGCCTCCTTCGACAATCCACCTGTAATCGTCTCGCGGGTAAAGCGCATTGGCTGAGAGTTTCAGCCCGCCTTTGCCTTTGACGCTGCCGTGGCAGTCGCTGCTGTTGCACCCTCGTTTGGTGAAGATCGCTCCCAAGTCTCGTGCGAAACTAAACGGACGTTTTTCCTCTGAGCCAACCACCCGCAAGGTAGCCCTCGCAGATTCTCTGCCCGTCGAAGCAGAGACCGCTGCCTGGCCGTCCGCCATAGCCACCACCTTCGTCCCTGAGCGGATCTGCGCCACTCGTTCTGGCGTCACCGACAGCTTGCTGAGCGCAGTGACGTCACGTTCTAACCCGTCAGAGTACTTGCCCATCACAACAAATCGCTGACCCGAGTTGGCGCCCCAGAGGATCGCATCCTGGGGCTCCAGACGCACGGATAGCAGCTTGGCGGCGACAACAGTCTGATTCGGCCCTGGTGCCGCTTCGGTCTTGCTGCTTGAGGGCTTCGGCATGCCCTGTTCAGGATTCTTTTTCGAGAGGGAATGGCTCGTCACTGAACCGAGGACAAGCAGGCCGACAGTCACGAGTGATCCACCTGGCCACCTTTTCCACCGATCACGACTTTTTGGTGTAGAAAGAGTTGTCATGACTATTCCTCAGCGAGAAGTCTCCCTCCGCTTGACGACCATCAGCAGAATGTCACGGACTACCAAAAGCGATCCCGGTTGTCCTCCGACGATGGGCCGAGCCGTAATTCTGATCGACTTCGGCACAGTGGTGACGGAGGCATTGTCGGCGGCTGCCAAGATGATGGTTGCGCTATCGGTTTTGGGCAGAAACCGTTCTTTGTAACCCTCGTCGAGTGGCGGACCCTTGTCCGGCTTGACTTCGGTTGCCGGAAACGCCTCCACACCGGGAGGCAGACCTTCCAGCGCAAGCGCTATGTCGCCAGCAAAGCCTTCCTCTTGGGCCGTGGTGACAGCAAGCTTCCTCGCCTCACCCTGAACCAGGTTGACGTGATCCGTCTTGATGTCGATCTCTCCGATGTGAGGGATTTGTGGCCGAATCAATACCCGGTAGCGAAAGCTGGGATCTCCCCATCTGGATGTCGCGTCACGAATCCTTAGTTCACACTCTGTTTCCTTTTCAAAGGTGTAAATTGTCTTTGGTTCGACTGTCTTGAGGTAAAAGGTGAAATTGCGCCCAATCCGCTTGTAGACGTTGATCAGAAATTCCCGGCCTCCCTCAAGAAGAGTCAGTTGTGGATTGAACCTCGGAGGCGCGGCCAGAGGCGTTTCAATCTCGAATGCCAGCCGCTGTCCGCTTTTCACCTTGAACCTAAACGAGTCTATGTCACCTGGTTGGGCGATCGCTCCTTCGACAATGCTAGGGACTGCGATCTCGACCGCCTGGCTAGTCGCATCGTTGGGCTCCCTTTCGATCACTCTTGGGGGAAGCGAAACCATGCGCGACCGAACGGAGCTTGTCCCGCTAGCCAGGACTTCCTCAACTGATAAAGAAGGCAGCGATTCTCCAGCCCCGGCAATCTGGTCGTGCGTGGGCGTTTCGAGCGTCCTTACCCAAAGCGACTCAAGCCATGCCGGCGTTATCTTTCGAGTGAACGACCGTTCAAGCCACTGCGACCGTTTGGAGTCTGTCGGGAAGTTGGGATAGCTGGAAGGCGCAATTCGAAGCTGATACGGCGCATGGGGCGCCGAGTTTCCCAGGAAAGCACCGACCTCAAGCAAATAGCGCCCCGGCTTGCGGAACCGATAGGTTAGACGTGGATTCTTGTTCTCGAACTCCGAGCTAGGGTCGTCGTTGAATGCCAGCCGCGTGGCTCGACTCGGATCGAACCAACTCCCTGTAGGTTCATATAGAGCAAACTGAGGGTCGAAGCCTGCCTCGGAGAAGCAGTCGAACGTTAGTTCCTCATCTTTAGCAACGTCAAACTGATAGTAATCCAATTCGCCCGGCCGGCTCATTTCTCCGTTGATGATTGCCGGAATAGGGACAAGCTGTGCCCCGCTTGGCCCGCTGTGGCCGGACTTGATCTCAGCGATCACCGGGTCAGAGTTGACCATGAAGTTGATTGCATTGGAAACTCCGCGTTCAGAAATCAGCCTCAGCTCTTGTGGCCCGATCTTGGCGCCCGGAGCGATTTCCAGCTGCAACAGAACACGATAGCCAGGAACGCCGGATTCCCCCTTCGACTCGAATTCGCCCTCCCTCAGTTCGACCTCTTCGACCTTCTTTACTTTGGCTTGGACGCGCTCGCCGCCAAACCAGACCGCATAGGTTCCCTCGAGATACTTTCCTCGGATCTCTACTTCCACCGTCGTTCCGGGATTTCCGCCCATCGGAAAAATCGTCCGCACCTCGGGCTCGCCGTGCGATTTCTCGATTCGATCTTGTGCCCATATCCTACACACCAGATTCAAACAGAGCATGAGGATAGGCAGAAGGTAACCCTTAGTTAACCCACTCGCTGCTTTCATTTCGCCTCAGTCTGGAACTCCCGTCTCGTCACTCCGTGCCTGGCCGCATGACCGACCTTCGGACGGGGTTGAATGGCTTCAATTAGCCTTTCTATTAGTACCGAAAGTGGCGTCCGAGGTTTCAGAGGCGGGGTTTCAGCTAGCGACAACGACTTCGGCGCAGGCGGCTGGCGCCATCGGCGATCGTCAATCGATCAGGCAGCAGCCCAACGCCGACCCTTGACACAACTGCCACAACAGGGGTAGTGCCTTCGGTGATGAAGGAACAGAAGCGACTTTCGCCGCTTCTGTTCGTCGTCCGGCTTGGCCAGCTAGAAGTCGAACTTCAGCCCGACCTGGATGATGCGCGGCGGACCATCGGTTGAAAGGATGCGCATCAGAGCTGGAGAGGTCAGGCTTGAAACTGGATTTGCGAAATTCGGGCGGTTGGGAAGATTGAAGAACTCGAACCGCAGTTGAACATTCCTTTTTTCTCCCATCGGCACGTTCTTGAATACCGCCATATCCACGTTTGCGTTGCCGGGTCCAATCAGGATGTTTCGTCCCGCGTTGCCGAAGGTGCCCAGAGCGTTGGGTTGAAACGCTCCCGCGTTGAAGTACTGTTGGAGGTACTCGCCACGCGCCCGCCCATTCGAAAGGTTCGGATTCCCGACCAGATTCGGCCTGTCCGTGCCGCTTTGCAGAGAGTAGTTTCGGCCCGAGGTCACGGTGAATGGGAAGCCGCTTCCGACGCGGATGATGCCCGACACCTGCCAATCGTCGAACACGTACTTGACTGCCTTATTGCTAGAACCAAGCGCACGGCTTATGGAGGGCGTGTAGTAGTTGATGGAGTTCACCCATGTGTGGGCTTGATGCAAGCGCGACAAGCCTCTTTCGGCGTTGAGGTCCGGACCCACTTGGTTTTGAAAACCACCACTACCTCTGGTGTAGCCGTTGAAGTCGCCCGCAAAATCGATATTTCTGGACCAGGTGTAACCCGTAAGAAAACTCAGCCCTTTCGAAAAGCGCTTCGTACCCTGGAGCTGCAGCGAGTGGTAGGCGCTGTTCACGCGGCCTTCCTGAATGTTCAGGCTCGTGAAATTTCGGTTGGGGCGCCGATCATTCCCATTTGTGAAGGTCGAGTTCGGGTTACCTTGTGCGTCGTTGCCAGGAATGTAGCGAGGTGCATTGAGGTCTCGAGCCATTTGCAGCCTGTTAGCCACATTTCCGACGTATCCGACCTGCAGGATCACGTCATGACCCAGCTGTTGTTCGATCGTGAGATTAAACTGTTGGATCCTCGGATCTCTCAGGTACCTTTCGAAGAACGACGTGCTCGCAGGCAGGTAGGGACTGAAATCGATGTCGCGAGTCAGTCGAGGAGGAACCGCAGCCAGGGAGGCAGGTGGTATGGGATTCGTCAGGCTTGGGATCGTTGGGACGGCAAAGTTATAGTAGGTGGGCAATATCGTGGTGGGATCGTCCTGACCTTGGCCTGCTTGCGTGGTATAGAAAATACCCCAAGCGGCGCGCAGCGCTGTCTTACCCTTGCCGCGAATGTCCCAGGCGAGCCCAATGCGGGGCGCGAAGTTGTTCTTGTCGGTGAAAACAAGACCTTTTGGAACGCCGGGATCGCCCTGTCCACCAAATCCGCTTGAAGCGGGGTAGACGAACCCTCTGGGCGCTTTCGTATACACCACGGATTGTTGGCCCTCGATGTAGGTGCCAGTCGACCTGACCGTGCCCCCACCCTCCAATGTTCTATTCTCCGGCCCGATCCACAAAGGCGTGACCTGATACCTCAAGCCCAGTTCAACAACCAGGTTCCGGCTCATCTGGACGCTGTCTTGAAAGTAGGCTGAATACTGCCGCTGGTCCCCCGAATGGTCGGCGGCAGCGGAAATGCTAGCTGAAGGCCTGCCGAGCAGAAAATCGGCGAAGCTGTCACCTGTAACGTTACCGGTCCCTGTGAAATGGCCATCGGCGAGCGAGCCACTGTGATGTGTCATGTTTTGGTAGATGTGCTCGAAGCCAAACCTGATCCTGTGTCCGCCCCTGATGTAGTCGATATTGTCCGCAAATTGATACTTCTTATTGTAAAGGATCCAGATGTATCCGCGGCTCTTGACAAAACGGTCAGCGACATTCACTCCCGGCGGGCCACCAGGACGTGCTTCGCCCGTGATGAACTTCGATTCGGGAAAGTTCGAACCCAGGTCGCGGATGGTCGGCCGGCCATTGCCATTCACTCCCCACTCCAGGTCCTTGAAGCCGAATCGGAAGTTGTTCAGCAGATTCGGACGCAACGCATGCGTGTGGTTTACGATGATGTCGGTCGTATAGGCTCGAATATACTGTTTCCAGCTAGCCAGTTCTCCAACGAACGGCATGTTGTGTTCTCCGTTCAGGAAGGCGACCGGAGAATTGGACTCGGTATGGTCCCTGAAAAAAGTGATGTTGAGCCGGCTCCCCACGCGGAAAAGGTAATCGGGCTTGACGACCAGCTGGTAGTTATTCGTGGCGTCGGAGAAGGCTCCGATATATCTGCCGTCGGGCGAGTTTGGCAGAGGAATCAGCGCCAGATACTTGACCGCGATCGGGTCGAGTCTTGCCTGTGGAATGATGTTACCAGGGAACGGCAGCCGGGTGTCCGGGTCGATCACAGTCCTTCGAGATGCCGAGAAGTCTCCTCGCCGCTCTGCGGCGGTCGGCGGGAAAGCTGTGGTAGCAGCCTTGCCTTCCCGAATCCTCAGCCACTGGGCACTACCAAACCAGAACAGCCTCTCCTTAATAGCCGGCCCGCCCAAACTAAAGCCAAACTGGTTCTGGTTCAGTGGCGCCTTTCTCGGCAAAAAAAAGCTCCTTGCCGCCAGGGCGCTATTCCTATTGAACTCCCACAGGCCCCCGTGGATCTCATTTGTGCCAGACTTTGTGACAACGTTCATCACTCCGCCAGGATTTCTCCCAAACTCAGCACTGTAATTACTTGTGATAAACCGGAACTCTTGCAGCGCGTCCGGATTGGGATAGTTGAGAGCCACGTTGAACCTGGGCTCGCTGAAGTCAACACCGTCGAGGTTGAACTGAACCCCATTCACACGGTTTCCGTTTACGCTCAGCTTGTTCACGGCCCCGTTTGGATTGGCAGTGATGGCGGTTGGAATGGCCGCATAGCTGACGCCGTTTGTGAGCGTGGCTAGCTGAACCACATTCCGCCCGTTCAAAGGCAGCTCCTTCAACTGCTGGGAGTCCACCAGAGTGCTGACTTCGCTGGTCTGAGTATTGATGGGAGGAGGTGCTGCAGAGATCTCAATGCTCTGCGTTACCTCCCCAACCTCGAGTTCGAGATTGATGCCAGCGACCTGATTTGCGCTAAGGACGACGCCGCTGCGCTGATACTTTTTGAAACCTGCCTTCTGAACCTCCAGCGTGTACGTTCCCGCGGGCAACAGTGTGAAAGCATAGCGTCCAGCATCGTCCGAAACCATGCTGCTCCGAAGCCCTGTGTGAGTATTGACCACGACGACCTCGGCGCCTGGAACAAAGGCGCCTGTGGCGTCCGTAATCGTGCCGCGCACTCCGGAAGTCACCGTCTGCCCGAGCGCAAGCGACGAAGCAGCGATAACCGCGACGAGAGAAAGAGACAGAACCCATAGGTTTCCTGGGGCTCGCTTCATGATGGTGCCCTCCTTTGTCCTTGAGGCGTGAAGCCTGATATAGAGAATAGACAATCCGATTTATGGGGCAGATTATTCAGAAGCGCTCACCGATGTCAATAGTCTTTCTTCGAATGTCGACATTTGAATAATACGTTAGTAATGTTTGACCGTAATCGCCGGAGTAAGGCAGAATTCTGTCATAAACGTGAGGAGGCCTCGCACCTAATGACCCTACTGTCTAAACCGCACTACGCCCGCCATGCCGTGAGACAACCTAAACTCGATCGAGTGCTTAAGACTTCTCGGGGAGGGCATGTCGCAGACTCGCTGCGAAAGGCCATTGTTACCGGAGAACTTTCTCCAGGGGAGCGTTTGTATGAGGATCAGTTGTCAAAGGCGCTGGGAGTTAGCCGAAGCAGCATCCGCGAAGGACTGATGACTCTTGAGCATCAGGGTCTGGTGATGAGACCTGCAAGTCGCATCGTGCGTGTCACGCAATACACGCCTGAGGATTTGATGGAGGCTCACGAACTGCGAATTCTCTTGGAGGTACGCGCCATGAAACTGGCCCACCAGAGAATGGCGGCCGGCGACGAGCAGAATCTGCGCGACAAGATCAGACAAATGCACGAGACCGGAAAGAGGGAACAGTGGTACGAGCACGTGCTGCGCGACTTCGAATTCCACTCGGCGCTGTGGAGCATTGCCAAGTGTCCGCCTCTGCAACGCGCACTGGAAGTCGTTTTCCATCCCCTTCAGGCGTTCCTGGCGCTGATCCACTTGGACTGGATGAAGAGATCGGATGACCTGGAAAACTCAACCGCGGCACATCACCAGATCGTCGATGCCGCGGTTTCCGGGGACCCCCGTGTCATGGAATCGGCGATGGCGACAATCGCCTCCCTGCCAGGCAGCGCACCCCAGTACCTGGCAGATCTTCGGGCGCGAACTGCGATTTCGCACAAGAACAGTGGGTAGGCGACCTCACCTACCCGACCTGCTGGGCACCGTCTTTCTTCAATCCGTGTTCATCCGTGCTGCGGGTCGGGGTGCGAGAGCCCGGGGCATGAGTGGTGGGTCACATCGCGTTCACTGCCTGAACGAGGGCTCGCATGTAGCCGAGGGAAAAAGTCCGCCCGATGTGTCCCCAAGGTGTGTCGCCTTCCACCTTCGGAGTGTGGTCTGAAACAAACGGGCCGGTGTAGCCAGCCTCTTTGTAGGTCTTCATAGCCTGGACCATGTCAATGTCGCCTTCATCGATGAAGACTTCCGTGTACTTGGGCACGGTGCCTCGCACGGCTCGAAAGTGAACCAGAAATATCTTGTTCAGTTTGCCGAAGTAACGGATCTCCTGCAGCACATCGACGCCCATTTCGGTGATGGTGCCTTGGCAGAACGTGATTCCGCTGGCCCGGCTTGGAATTTCCTTTAGAAAGCGCCGCAAGTCGCCGGTATGGCGGAAGATTCTGGCAACCCCGCGCATGTTGGAAACGGGTGGGTCATTAGGGTGCATGGAAAGCCGCACGTTCGCTTTCTCTGCAGCTTCAACAATGGGCTTGGCAAAGTACAGGAAGCGTTTCCACATTTCGGCTTCGTCGACGACACCAATTTCTGGGAAAGGCTTCGCGTCTTTGACGCGACCATAGTCATAAGCCCGAAGGACAGCTTCTCCTCGTCCCTGCGATTCGTAATAACCAACCCGGTCGTCCCAATAGAAATCCGGCCAGAACCGCCATTCCATCATGGGGACTCCGGCCTCGCCGACGGCCTTGATCGTCCGGCAGACGTTCTCGATCTCCTCGTCGCGTCCAGCTTGCCCTAGCCTGGCTTTGCGATAGAAGTCGATCGGGATCATCATCGATTCGAGCACCAGGCCGGCCTCATCGCAATTCTTCTTGGCAGGGAGAACGTCGCCCGCGGTCCAGTAGCCTTTGTTGCCGGTGTCCACTCGATCTGTGCCTTGAAAGATCACATGCCTGCAGCCGAGTTGTTTGAGCCAGCGCAGTGTCGAGGGATTCACATCGGCAAGGTTCTCCGACAGCTTCGGCATCCATGGGGCCGGTTTCTTAGCCTGTGCGGCTCTCAAGCCTTTGGGCATGGAGGAAGCGATCAGAGAGGAGAAGAGGAAGTAGCGTCGCGTTTTGTCGGTCATGGGGTTTTTTGGCTTTCGCAGTAAAGTGATGAATCGGAATCTAACTTCGGAAGTCACAAATCGAGCATCCGTTTCGCGTTCCCGTGCGCGATCGCGTCTCTCTGCTCACGGGTGAGCCTGGCCACTTCGAGCTTCTGCACACTGCAAGCGGGATACAGCAACGGCAAACCGCTTCCAAACAGCACGCGCTCCGCTCCGACGGCCCTTAGGCAGCTGTCCACAGCTCGAAAACCTTGCAGCCCGGAAATCTCCAAAGAAACATTCTCGTAGCGGCGCATGAAATCGAATAGCCAGAGAGTCTCGCCATAGTTGACGCTGGACAGGATAAAAGAAACCTTCGGATATCGTGACACAACGGTTTCGATCGTCGCTGGAGCCAACTCGGGCAGTCCCCAGTTCATGATGACTCGGACGGGCAAAACCACCGGCAATTTCAGCTCTTCGGCGGCCTCGAAGATCGTACTGGTTGCGGAGTGCAGCGTCAGGGAGTAATTTTGGTGTTGCGGATAAAGGCGTATTCCTCTGGCCTTCCGTTGCTTGTACTCCCTCAAATATCGAGTCAAATCCGGCTTCGGAAGAATCGGGCTGATCGAGACGAAAGGCAGGAACCGCTTCGGGTATTTGTTGCTGATCTCGATGACCTCTTCGTTTCCCACCCGCCAATCCGAGAAGATGGACCGCGTGGCGCAAACGGCCAGCATGTCGATCCCGTTCCGGTCCATCAACGCGGTGAGCTGTTCTGGCGTTCTGTGTGTCACGTCCCAGTAGGGCCAAGCACCCAAGAACCCGTTGATGTCGATCATAGAGCCATTCCTTTTCGGTTTGCTGGTTCAGTCAGAGGAGATTCAAGCATGCGATCGTGTCGATGTTGTCGAATTCAGTGGCGCCTTCGAAACGAGTCTCTCTGGGCAACGGTCGTGGCCAAGTAAGCCTCGCCTTCCTTCGCAGAAAAGCGATCTGGCGAAAAAGCACTGACGTCGATGCTCGTCCTGCCCTCAGCTACGAACTGCGCCAGCAGCATTCCCGACACGGGGTTATAAGCAAATCCCCCGGAGTGAAACGCGGTGCCGATGTAGAACCCGGGCAAGCTGGCCACTGGGCCGAGGATCGGCTCCCCATCAAGCGAGAAGGTGATGAGACCGACTTTTTCCGTTTCCCACGATGTCTCCCCCAAAACGGGCACAAGAGGAACGAACTTCTGCATGAGTGTCTCTTTGAGATGTTCGGGGGCCGACAGCTCAGATAAGTGGAAGTCCGTAGAAGAGACGCGATGTTCTTCGCGTTCTGGAGTCTCGATTCCCGCCAGAAGCCGGTTGCCAGACGCGGGCCGGATATACCCGCCCAACGGGTTGGCGTTGATTGCCGGGATATTCACCGGCAACGGCAAGGGCGTGGTCGTGTAGCGCTGATGCACGAAAGCTTTGATTGGCACTTGCAGGCCGATGCACTCCACGACCTTGCGCGTCCATGCGTAGACCGTGCAAACGACTGCGTCTCCCTCGATCAGACCAGTGGCTGTTTTGACTCCTGCTGCCCGTCCGCTTCGAATCAGGATCTCTTCGACTTTTCGATGCTCGCGAATCTCGATGCCCAACTGAAGGCAGCGTCGAGTCAATGCCGGAATGTACTGGCCGGGTTCGCTATATCCACCCAGCGGATCGAATAGGCCGACGAAATCGTCGCCTGGGCGGAGCTCGGGCCAACGACGCCGCATTTCCTGGGCATCTACGATTTCGTAGGGGGCACCGAGGCGCTGGTAAAGGGGAAGCAGCTGTTCGCGTTCCGGCCACGACTCCTGGACGAACAGGTTCAAGGCACCAACATTCTGAAATGTGTAGCCTTCCAGTTCCTGCGACAGCTCGCGATAGAGTTCCAGGCTCTTCTTGCGAGCCAGAACGCCTGTTTCAGTCCACAGCAGGCCCGTGATGATGGCGGCTGCCCGGCTGCTGGATCCGTCTCCCACCGGGCCTTTGTCGAGCACGATGACCTTGCCGAATTTTCTGCGCGCCAGATGATAGGCCGTGCTCAGTCCGGTTACGCCGCCGCCGATGATAATTGCTGTTGCCAACGCCAACCTCCCTTCACCGACCGTTACACGCTCACTAATTCGTTACGAGGATGATCCGCACACTTTCTGGCTCGACTTCAAGTTGCACGGATTGTCTTTCAATGGTGACTTCTTGTTTGTTGTAAACGTCGACTGCTTTGGCAAAGGCTCTTGGCAGACCGATTCTTTCTCGATGAGCCTCGCGCCTGGCATCATTGAAGACCGCCAGCAGGGCCTTGTCACCGCCATCCATCCAGCGTGGGCGCAGAGTTTTCCCCCGCACGAGCGGAGCGGTGTGACGTTCCAAGAGCGATTGAACGATCGACAAGCTCCCAGGGTCGTTTTCTGCCAACGCCAACCCCAAGTAGGTGCCGAAGTAGTACGCCGTGCCCAAGCCATAGCGGTTCGTCACCGCGAGGCAATGACCCAAGCACTGCGCCATGGACCTGCCTTCGGTGAGAGTTAGAGGAGCCAGGTAGCCTCGAGCACGGACACTGGCGGAAACTGGGTCATTGAAGCTGATTTCCGGGCCATTATGGATGGGATCGGGCCACTGCTCGCCTCGAGGGTTGTTCAACGCGGGGCGATTCTGAGGGTCGCTGCAAACGGCCTCTTGTTCTGCGGCTCCGACGACTTTCGCGAGAATGCCGCTGGGCAAGACGGGTTGGTTATAGCCACGATCGTCAAACAAGCCCGTGCGCGCTTCGGCAATGAGCACCCCACCTAAGGAAACGAACTCTCCGATCTTTTTGGCCACGCGATCCGGCAAGGTGAGGCACATGGGAACGATGAGCACCCGGAGGCCATCGAGATCGTCCAGCGTATCGTACGTCACGTAGCAAGCGTGGAGATCGGCCTTCCAGACGGCTCGATAGTAGCCAATGTGCGATTGCGTATAGAGATCGTCGCCGTTTTCCATCGCGAAAAGCTGCGTGGAGTTGTCTGGGTCGTAGAGAATGCCAA
The DNA here is from genome assembly GCA_016871215.1 of Acidimicrobiia bacterium. GTDB lineage: Bacteria > Acidobacteriota > Terriglobia > Versatilivoradales > Versatilivoraceae > VFZK01. The sequence continues at coordinate 34,780 of VFZK01000006.1, forward strand.
CCTGCGGGACCGGAGCGAAATCGTCCAGGATAGCTTTGTGCCGTCGCAGGACCTCTCCCGTTTCGCTCGCAGAGCGAGCCCGAGGCGTCGTCTCACCGTTGGCACGGACCAGCCCAAACCCTCCAGCTTCTGGGCCGGTTCGCTCCTCCAAATAGCACCAGTAAAGCGTTGCCTTGGCTCCATAGGCGGCCGCCAACCAGTTCCACACCCGGTAGTCTTTCGCAACGGGCGTTGGAACCTTCCAAAACCCGCGCAGATTGCACGGTCCACCGCTCATCTCGCTAATCCAAAATCGCTTTCCACGGGCGGCGCTGCGTGTGGCATCCATGGTACCGGCGCACTCGCTCATATCCCAGTTGTGGTACCTCGGAGCATAGCTGGTCCCCCACATCTCGACAGGTTCTGCCAGCTTCCAGTTGTGAATAAAAGCATTGGCTCTGGCCAGGAAGGGCGGAACGGCGCCGGAATGACTCATGACGAAGTGCCCAGGATCGGCTGCCCTGATTGTTCGGTATCGCCACTGCATATGTTCCGCCAACTGGTCATGCCAGAACCTGCCCCAATCGAGCCAGTCAGCATACGCGCCATGACGACAGGGTGGACAGATTTCGTTCCAATCCTGATAAGGACTTCCCCACCTCTCGTTCAGCACTTGGATCTGGCTGTATTTCTGGGACAGCCAGTCGCGAAAAGTGCGGCGAGTCTCGCTGCAGTAACAGAACAGGCGGTCGCCCATGTTGCCCCAGTAGTTGTCGATCCACGCCGGCTCCAGATGGGGTTCGTTCCAACAGTCGTATCCTGCCAGAGCTGACGAGGCGCTAAAGTGCCTTGCAATCGCGGTGAGGTATTCCGCTGCCCGAGCCTCGACCGCTTTGTGATGGAAACAGAGTCCTGGGTATCCGCCAAATTGGGTGTTTGCGTTTGGCGCCAATTCGATGGCATGCCCATTGGCGCTGACGTAGCGGCATTCGGGATGCGCCTGTTCGAGCCAGTAAGGCGCCGACTCGATGCTCGTTTCCAGAAGAAGCTTCAGGCCGAGTTGTTCGCAAACGCCGACGATTTCGTCGTACTCTTCCCACGCGAAGTAGTCCGGGCGCTGATGGATCGCATTCCACTGCAAACGCAGCCGGATGATGTCGAAGCCCAGTTCCTCTTTGATCTTCTTCAGATGGTATCGATGTTCACTCCTGGGGGGATTGGGAGGTCGGAAATAGGCAGTGCCGGTCAGATAACCTGAACTGTTTTCCATGCTGAAGAACTCCTGATTCTGGAGAACGCCACCAAACGAGTCAACGTTCTTCCTTACCACTCACTTACCACTCGAAGACAGCGGCTACAAGGCTCTTGTCGTGACCCTTGGCCAATTCGTAGGCTTCTTTCATCCGACCCGCAGAAAAACGATGAGAGATCACGGGCTTCAAGCGCAGGCTGCCTGAAGCCATCAACTCAAGAATGTATTGAAGGTTGCGCCGCGTGTTGAAGCGGAGATCTTGCGGAGGACAATCCGTGCGCGGAGCGAATCCTGCGCCCAACAACGTCAGTTGTTTTCCGTAGAACCACTCTGGATCCAGCGGGTTGAAATCGGGTTTCGGCTGAAAGCGGCCGGGGAAGCCAAGAACACTGACTCTGCCAGCGTACCGCGCGATCGCCACCGACAGCCGGTATGCTTCCCATTGATTCGCCGTGAGCACGACGATGTCTGCCCCAACTTCTCCGAAAGTATCTTTCAGCTTCTCCGCCAGGTTTGGGTCATCGCTCAACAGAGACTGGTGAGCGCCAACGCCGCGAGCTGTTTCGGCTCGAATCGCAGAATTGGCGATGCCCACGACATTGCCTCCCATGGCGCGGGCCAGGCTAATCGTGCACAAGCCAATCACTCCCAAGCCGACAACGGCCACGTTCTCTCCAGGCTCAAAGCGAGCTTGCCGCAACGATGCCAAACCAAGGTGGGTCAGATAAGACAACGACGCTTCTTCAGAGGGAACGCTCTCCGGGACAGGAATCAGCAGGTCATCCTGATTCGCCAGATAAGCCGACTGATGAGGCTTCAGAGAAAAAACGCGCTGTCCGAGCTTCAAACGGTGTACCGAATCTCCAACGCGCCGGATCGTGCCTACATTGGAATACCCTACCGGCCTTGGGTAATCAGGCGCTCCTGGAACATAGGTCGAGTCACCCAGGTAGTTCCCGAGGTCCGTGCCCGTGGACAATGCCGACACCTCGGTTTCGACATACACCTGGTTGGATTGCAACGATTCAGGATCGAGAGGGCGTTCTTCTAACCTCAAATCACCGGCACCATAAAGAACAGCTTGTCGCATTGTGTTGTCTCCCATGATCAAAGTTTCAGCAGCCGCGCCATGTTCTTCCCGAGAATGTTTTCTTTCGCCTCGGAAGGAATATCTGCGCCAGTGATCTTTGCCTTCATGACTGACGGATCGAGTAAGGGTATATCGGTGCCAAAGACGAGACGTCCCGACCCCAACTCTTGCACCGCCATTTCGATCTGCCCGTAGGCGGTAATTGAAGTGCACGTCTCGAGGTATACGTTGGGGTGAGACTTCGCCATTTCGATCGTGTCGAGCCACTCGCCTACTGCCAGACCGAATCCAGTCCCTAGATGTGCCAGCAGAATGGTCACATCAGGAACCTGTTCTGCCGCTCTGGCACACGTGGACGGAGAGCCATGCACGAGCACAGGGACTCTAAGGGCGGCGGCTTTCTTGAGAACTGCAATCCAGTGAGGGATGTCGATGGGGTAGGCTGGAGTGGTCTCGAGCTCTCCTATCCCCTTCATGCCATAAACTTCTATCGCCCGTTGCAGCTCATCCAATCCTTTCTTGCCAAAATAGGGCGACGGCACTGTTGCAAATCCAATGATCCGGTCTGGATACTGCTTCATGAGCCGATGAATGGCTTTGTTCCCTTCGGTCATCTCGAAGGCGAGGGCCTCGATCGAGCAAAGGCAGAGTTTGTCGATGCCGGCCTGATCGGCCGCCTCCAGGCACTCTTCGAACGAAATGTCTCGCTGTTGTCCGAATCCTCCCAGGTATCCGTAATGAGCATGCGCATCGATGACGATCGATCGGCGGGATTGCCCAGCACTCGCAGAGACACCGTCCCGCACAGGTGGAACCAGTGCAGAGGCCAGCACTCCCGCCGAGCTCGTCAAAAAACGTCTTCGGTTCATTGCACTCCTCCAGGGAAGCAATCCGTCATCATTCAGGCCATCAAATGTTCCAGCATCAGCCTAGTGCCTTCCACGGGAAGCCGCGCCCGTTCGTAGTGAAGCACGTGCGTGCTTCACGGCAAGCCGGAGGCTTGCTAGCCATTAGCCGGTGGTGGAGCGTTAGCGACACCACCGGTTCTGAAGTCATCGCGAGCAGCACCCTGAAAGGGTGCCAGCCGACGTTTTCGTCTAGTCTAGTGTCCCTTAAATAACTA
>VFZK01000007.1 GCA_016871215.1 Acidimicrobiia bacterium
ACCGTCTGCACTTGCTTAGAACGATACTCCACAAACTCGGCCGCATGTCCTTGGCCACAATCGATCTGCGTCCCTCGGTAGCCGCGATCCTCGGCGTTGAGAATCTTGTCCAGGATCCCTCCACCCACCTGATGCATCGATTCCCGAATCGCCATCTCACTGGCCTCCAGATCCACTCCCGATACCCCCTGGGCCAGCAGCCGGCCGACCAGCTGTCTTACTTCCCGCTCGATCTCCTGCTGTACTTCCGCTGCAATTGTTTTTTCAACTGCTCCAGCTTGGCTTCATCACGCAGTTCCGGTCTGGGACGCAACTGGCAAATCTGCAGATTGACCTCGATCAGTTCGCTGCACAGCCGCTGAAAGCTCCGATAGTTTTCCAGCTCCTGCTCCACCTTTTCCAACTCCGGCCCCAGCCGCAGGCTTTCAGCGCGGCTCTTGCCTCCTTGAGTGGTATTCCACAAATACTGCGGCCCGTGCCCCGGATGTCCCGACTGGGCACAAGCACAACCGGACTTGCCACAGCGGCGATAGTTGGCCGAAATGGTCCCCGGACGAAAATCCCCCACATCCTGCAACTGCTGATAAAGCGCCCGGCGGTGTTGCTCCAACTCTTGCAGTGTCATCGGGGGGCTCCTCTCTGCATGCTTTACCAGCATTCAGCTTCTACCACCCCTTCGCCCCAAAATGCAATCCACCCACAAATTTGTCGCACACCCGGCTCGGCTGCCCGCCTTGACTTGTTTTTCTTCCCCTCATAATATGTTTTTTTATTGTGAACCCTGGAGCCTATCGCCTTTGATCGTCGACACCGTTCTCAAAAAAATCTTCGGCAGCAAGTATGAGCGCGATTTGAAGGCTGCCCAGCCGCTGGTCCGGGAAATCTCGCAGCTCGAACCCACGATCTCCAAGCTCTCCGACGCAGAGCTCGCCGAAAAAACCAACCAATTCAGGAGCCGGCTGGCGAACGGCGAGAGCCTCGACGACCTGCTGCCTGAAGCATTCGCCGTTGTGCGTGAGGCCGGGCTTCGCGTCTTGAAAATGCGGCATTTCGATGTTCAGCTGATCGGTGGCTGGGTCCTTCACCAAGGCAAGATCTCTGAAATGAAGACCGGCGAAGGCAAGACGTTGGTCGCTACGCTGCCGGTTTACCTAAACAGCCTGGAAGGCAAGGGCGTCCATGTGGTGACGGTCAACGACTATCTGGCACGCCGCGACGCCGAGTGGATGGGCAAACTGTACAAGTTTCTGGGCCTGTCGGTCGGTGTCATCCAGCACGACCTGGACGACGAGGAACGCCGCACGGCCTATGCTTGCGATGTGACCTACGGGACCAACAACGAGTTTGGTTTCGACTATCTGCGCGACAACATGAAGTTTGACCTCAAGGATTGCGTGCAGCGCGGGCATCACTACGCCATCGTCGACGAGGTGGACTCGATCCTGATCGACGAGGCGCGAACGCCGCTCATCATCTCCGGCCCGGTGGAGAGCTCGCAGCAGAAGAACTACATTGCCATGCGCCCTCTGGCAGAACGGCTGCGAGAACAGCAGTCTCGGCAGATGAACCAGTACATGCGCGAAGTCACCGAGAAGATCGGGCAGAACGGCGACTATTCGGAAGAGCTGCTCGAAAAGCTGTTGCTGGTGAAGCGGGGCGATCCCAAGAATCCCCAGTACCTGGATTTGCTGGTGAAACACGGCAGTCTCAAGAAGAAGATCGACCAGTTCGAAGGGCAGTTGATGTCCAACAAACAGCTCTCGGAGTTCGACAACGAGCTGTACTGCTATATCGACGAAAAGTCCCACAACGTCGAGATCACCGAAAAGGGACGGGAGTTTTTGGCTGCGGGAAAGATGGAGGACTACATCATTCCCGATCCGGAAGATTCGAACTATACCGAAGAGCGATACATCGAAGTTACCGAACGCATCCACACCATCCAGCAACTGGTCAAGGCCTACTGGCTGTATCAGAAAGACGTCCACTATGTGATCAACGACAACAAAGTCGTCATCGTGGACGAATTCACAGGACGTCTCATGCCCGGCCGCCGCTGGAGCGACGGCCTGCATGAAGCCGTCGAGGCCAAAGAGCATGTCAAGATCGAACGCGAGAACCAGACGCTGGCCACCATTACGTTTCAGAACTACTTCCGCATGTACAAGAAGCTGGCCGGGATGACGGGCACGGCAGACACCGAAGCGGTCGAGTTCAACAAGATATACAACCTGGAAGTCGTCGTAGTCCCTCCCAACCGGCCGATGATCCGGAGAGATTTTTCGGACATTGTGTATCGAACGGAGCGTGAAAAGTTCAACGCCGTGGTCGAGGAGATCAAGGATCTGTACGCGAGAGGGCAACCCACCCTGGTCGGCACGATTTCGATCGAGAAATCGGAACGGCTCAGCGCCATGCTCAAGAAGACGGGCGTGAAGCATGTCGTGCTGAACGCGAAGTACCACGAAAAGGAAGCTGAGATCGTGGCTCAAGCCGGCCGTAAGGGATCGGTGACCATCGCCACCAACATGGCCGGGCGCGGAACCGATATCCTGTTAGGCGGCAACGCAGACTTCCTGACAAGGGAATTCCTTCGCAAGAAGGGTGTCAACCCCGAGCTGGCGCCTCGCGAGCAATGGGATGAAGTCTACCAGCGCTTCCAGACCGAGGTTCAGCGGGAACACGAGGAAGTCATCGAGCTGGGTGGATTGCATATTCTCGGCACCGAACGCCATGAGTCACGGCGCATCGACAACCAGTTGCGCGGGCGGTCTGGACGCCAGGGCGATCCCGGTTCGTCACGGTTTTACCTGTCACTCGAAGACGACCTGATGCGGATTTTCGCGAGTGAGAAAGTCTCGTCCATCATGCAGAGGCTCGGGATGGAGGAGGGCGTTCCCATCGAGTCGCGTCTGATTTCTCGCCGCATCGAAGGCGCCCAGAAACAGGTGGAAGGCCACAATTTCACGATCCGGAAACACCTGTTGGAATACGACGACGTGATGAACCAGCAGCGGAAGACAATCTACGGCTTGCGGAGCAAGTTTCTCGGAGAGGCGGATCAAAAAGACTATCTGCTGCAACTCACCGAAGACCTGCTTGCCGACGCGATCGATCTCCACTGCGGTCCCGAGATCAATCCTCAGGAATGGAACGTCGAATCTCTGCGGCACAGCGTCATGCACCAGTTCGGCATCGACATCCTTCACGAGAAGATCCAGCCCGCCGAACTGAATCGCGACGAGCTGCTGCAGCAAATTCTGGCAAGAACGAAAGAGCGCTACGAAAACAAAGAAGGAAAGATCGGCGCCGAGGCAATGCGAATGCACGAGCGGGTGATCTTCCTCAACGTGCTCGACGGGCACTGGAAAGATCATTTGCTCGCCATGGACCAATTGAAAGAAGGCATCGGGCTGCGAGGCTATGGCCAAAGAGATCCATTGGTCGAGTACAAGAAGGAGTCGTTCGCCACGTTCCAGGAGATGATGAACACGATTGAAGAAGATAGCTTGCGCTACCTGTATCTGCTGCAGCCAGTCGAAGAACAGGAACGGGTTCAGCAGCTCGAGTGGAAACAGCGCAGGCAGGAGATGACTCTCAGCAGTGGAGGCGAAGCCGAGCCGCAGGCCGCCAAGCCCATTATCAAGGGGCCGAAGGTCGGGCGAAACGATCCATGCCCGTGCGGCAGTGGAAAGAAGTACAAGAAATGTTGCGAGCTGAAGAGGGCGTAAGGCGGCAGCGGTCAAGCCGCCCTTTTTGTTGTGGGGGAGGTCATGACGAACGAAAGCGTACCTGAAGGCTTGACATTTGACGATGTCTTGATCGTGCCCCAGCATTCCGATGTGCTGCCGGCGGAGGTATCGACCGGGACCTTGCTGACACGGAATGTGCGGTTGAATATTCCCATCGTCAGTGCCGCCATGGACACCGTGACCGATGCTCGCCTCGCTATCGCCATGGCTCAACAAGGTGGGATTGGCTTCATCCACCGAAATTTACCCCCCGAGCAGCAGGCCTCGGAAGTGGACAAGGTGAAGCGGTCGGAAAGCGGCATGATCGTCGATCCGATTACGATGTCTCCCGAGAACCGCATTCAAGAAGCGCTGGAGATCATGAAGCACTACAAGATTTCCGGTGTGCCCATCACGAAGCACGGGCGCCTCGTGGGCATTCTGACGAACCGGGATCTGCGCTTCGAGACCCGCCTCGATCTCCCCATCTCGGAGGTGATGACCCGCGAGAACCTCATTACCGTGCCGGTGGGAACAACACTCGAAGATGCACACGAGATGCTCCACCGTCACAAGGTCGAGAAGCTGCTGGTGGTCGACAAGGATTACATGCTGAAAGGCCTCATTACGGTGAAGGATATTCAGAAGAAGATCCAATACCCCAACTCTGCCAAAGACAGCCATGGCCGGCTCTTGGTCGGAGCGGCCATCGGCGTGACCGGCGACTACCTCGACAGAGCCGAGGTGCTGGTCAAAGCCAAGGTGGACGTCCTGGCTGTGGATACTGCGCATGGCCACTCGAGACGCGTGATGGAAACCGTGAAGGTATTGAAGAGACGATTCCCAGAGATCGACGTCGTTGCCGGCAATGTTGCCACGACGGAGGGAGCAGCCGATCTGATTCGCCACGGCGCCGACGGAGTGAAGATCGGCATCGGGCCAGGTTCCATCTGCACGACACGCGTTGTTTCGGGCGCCGGCGTTCCTCAGATCACCGCCATTGCCGACTGCGCGCGGGCTGCCAGAGACGCTGGCGTGCCACTGATTGCGGATGGCGGCGTCAAATACTCCGGCGATATCACCAAGGCCATCGCAGCCGGCGCAGACACGGTGATGATTGGGAGCTTGTTCGCCGGTACGGACGAAAGCCCCGGCGAGACCGTGCTTTTCCAAGGGCGGAGCTTCAAGTCGTACCGTGGGATGGGCTCTCTGGGCGCGATGCAAGGGGGCGGCAGCCGCGACCGCTACCAGCTCGAAACCGAAAGCAACGAACAAAAACTCGTCCCCGAAGGCATCGAAGGCCGCGTTCCCTACAAAGGCTCCCTCGCGGCCATGGTCACGCAGCTCGTGGGCGGCCTCAAGGCTGGGATGGGGTACGCCGGCTGCTCCAGCATCGCGGCACTCAAGGCCAAAGCCAAGTTCATTCGCATCACCGCGGCCGGTCTCAAAGAAAGCCACGTCCACGACGTTATCATCACCAAAGAAGCGCCGAACTACCGGCTGGAGTAGAGCGGGGCTCTCGCCCGTCGATCGTTCGTCCGCCGCAGTCGGTGCGCTGCGGGAGTCTTGCAATGAATCTTCCGTTCGCAGTCTTTCTGTTCGCCTGCAATTCGAACTGTTTGCCAGCACCAATTGCCAGCACTTTGCAAGGGGGAGGATGCCATGGAAAAAGCTGTCCCGCGCCTGTCGGCCAAAAGCAGCAAGGAAGAAATGCTCAAGGCATATAACGACCTGGTCAGCCGGTATCAGGAAAAGTCGGAGTCGGCAATGGGGCGCCAAGCCGAAGCGGCGAGAGTGGCTGACGCTGCGGTCGTCGAGAAGGCCTCGAAATACACGGTGGAGTCGATCATCAAAGGCATCGCCGACCTCAACCGGAATGGCCAATGTGCTTTCGAGAGACGGACCGGAATCACAGGCACAGTTCCCCGTTAGAAAGATCAATCAGAAGATCCAGGTGGCTGGTGTTGCCGGGGAAAAGTCACCAAGTTTCGGTGTGAATTTCAAGGTTTGAGCTACTTGGTTCTCTCGATCTCCACACATTCGACTCTGCCCACCTTTCCTCCCTGTTCGACTCCGACTTCGAGTCTCAGCTGCCCTGCAGGTAGATAGACGATGCGAGGAAATGTGCAAGCGGTCGCTCCAGGCTTTAAGGCCTTGGTGATTCGAGTGTTTTCAACTGAGAAACTGGCAGTTCCGGGCAGGGAGGTGACGGGAAATTGGAGTGCAACTCGATAAGAACCGGCGTTCTCAGCGGTCACATCGTAGTAGCGGCCCACAGAGCTGCCTCCTCGTGAATCATGCCAAGTCAACCTCGTTGGGTTCTCTTTGCTCGAACCGAGATGGATGCGGGACGGGTCCGAGTAATTGCGCCCGCTCGTCACGTCCTTAAACCAGCGCTCGTATTCTGCACGCATGGTTTGGACAATCTCTGGGTGGGTGTCTGCCACATTGTTCATCTCGAGCGGGTCCATTTTCATATCAAAGAGTTTGAGAGGTTGGGGCATCGACATCTCTGCTCCATCAGCGCCGTTTGGTTGAACCAGCTTGTAGGCCTGGGACCGGACTGCAAAGGCCCGATAGAGCTCCGGGGTATCCCCTCGATGCCACTGGAAGTAGAGATTGCGATCAGGCCAGCGTGTTTGCTCATTCCTCAACAATGGCATCAGGCTCACACCATCCAACGCAACTTGAGACGGTTTCGGGACTCCACAAGCTTCAAGAAGCGTAGGGACGACATCGATGTGGGCGGCGATGGTCTCTATGGCTCGGTTGGATTTCAGTGTGCCGGGCCACCGGATGAAGAATGGGGATCGAATCCCCCCTTCGTACATGCTGCCCTTGAGATCCAGCATCCCGCGGTTGTAACGGGCATTGATTGGCCGGCGGTTCGTGGCATCCAGGTAAAAGCCCTTTTGAGGATCGTACCGAGCTTGGAGAGGCCCGTTGTCGCTCATGAACATGACGATCGTATCCTTGGCCAGTTGCAGCTCCTCGAGTTTAGCGAGGAGGCGGCCCACATTGTCGTCGAGGTTCTCGACCATGCCATAGATTCTTGCAATCATTTCCTGGTCCGCTTTCCCTTCCAAAGGATGACCGCTTTGAGGAAACTCGCTGTGTTCCAGGTTCATTCGCCGATATGCGCGGTAGTACCGCTCGGGTACTTCAAGAGGGGTATGTGGCGTATTGAAGGGGAGATAGACGAAGAAAGGCCGATCGCGGTATTGGGTGAGAAAACGAATTGCGGCGTCTGTGAAGAGGTCCGCCACATATCCCCTTCCGGTTGTTTGGCGGCCATTGTGAAGCAGCACGGGCCTGAAGTTAGTCTCCTCTCTCGGACACACCAGCTGCCCTGTGCCACCTGTGCGGATGACTAACGACTCCTCAAACCCCTGATCGACGGGCCGCATTGGATAGCTATCCCCCAGATGCCATTTCCCAAAAACGCCAGTTCGATATCCGGCCTTGCGAAGCATTTCAGCGAGGGTGACTTCATCCGGATGCATGGACTGTCGTCCCAAAAGCGTATCTACGACCCCTGTGCGAAAGTTGTACCGACCCGTCATCAAGCTGGCACGGGTGGGAGAACAGACGGGTGACACGTAGAAGTGCTCGAAACGTGTACCCTCTCGTGCAAGCTGGTCCAGATGGGGCGTCCTGACCTTTGGATTGCCATAGAAGGCAAGGTCGCCGGATCCAAGGTCATCCGCCATTATCAACACCACATTGGGGTGTCCGGATGTGACGGGTGACGCATGCAGGGCGGCTGCCAGCAGTATGAAGCTGCTCAGGAGAGTCGTTGCCAGGCGTTGAATAAGGATCACTCCCAACACAATTCACCCCTTGTGGTCTTCTCCATTTCCGATTTGAGAGTCTCAATCGCTAGACAAGCGATCCGACTCATGATGCGCTTACGCAATGACAAGATCCACGCGTTGTGCGTTGAACCCATAGTACGGCATCAGCCGGCGCACCGTCCGGACTCGATCCTGAGGGTTCATTTCCCTGGATTCTTTTCGAAACCGCTCCAGTTCCTCTTTGCTGCCCTTTCTTTGGAGGTCTGACCAGACAATCCAGAACGACCTCCCATCCTGGGAAATCCACTTCGGGGCGATAATCGGCATGTAGGCACGCGACCCAGGATCGTTGCCGGGCGTCCAAGCGGTGTCTTCATGAATCTGCGTCCATGGCCCCCAAGGAGTCGGAGATGTCCAGAAGCCGATGTAGCAGGGCCTGACAAACCCGGCTCCATCGGGCCCGATCCCATTTCCCCAGTTCGCCATCATGTAGAGCCTCAGGGGAGCGATGAAAGCGACGCTCGGCTGCCAGGCGTGGGGCACGCCTGTGGAGTTTACCCAACCGCTGGGGAACGTGTGGACTATGGCCCGCTCGTGGATGTCCTTTGTCCAATGCGCGCCACCGTTGGGTTTCAAACCGGAGAAGAACTCGTAAGCAGCTCGACGGAGTACCTGAGCCTTGGGCACCCGGCATAACACCAGCTGGTTCGTGGTTCCTTCGGTGTTCCCGTTGCACGCATAGAGGTAGACGAAGCCGTCGCGATTCTCTCGATAGTTCCGGCCCATTTGAAGAACCGACAGTACCGAAAAGGAGTTCTGCGGTTCTTCAAAAAAGAGCATGTTTTTGCGCGAGCGATTCTCCCACCCTTCCCACAACACCGGCGTGGATCCATCCTGGTTGCACCAGGTACGCCCGTTGTCGGGCGAATAGATGAGTTTGGTGCCGATGAAATGCGCCTCACGCGCGGAGGGGGGGCGACGGTTGAGCGTGTTGAGAAACTGATAGATGTGGCCATCCAAAGCGAACGTGCCAAAACTCGTGTAGACCGGTGGAGCATTCTCCCCACTTGCCGGCTGGAGGTGGTCCGGATAGTCTGAAAGATCTTCAAACGTTGCGTTGTGTGGGCCGTTGCTGACGGCGAACATCCGGCTGATGTAGACCCGCTCCGGATTGTCGGACCATCCCATGCCGCCACCGAGAGAGGCAAATTGACGGTCATCGGCTGCCCAACTCATGTGCCACTCCGCTCCGTGACCACCCAGTCGCAGCGTCGTTTCTTGCCGACAAATGACAGACTTGATGCGTGAGCCTTTCCGAGATCTGGCATTGTGCGAATCCTTCGAAGGCTTGGAGGCCGCTTTGTCCTTGGAAGCCCGGGCAAGCGGATTCGAGGTAGCCGCAAAAATGCCTGTTACAGCGGTGTGTGTTAGAAACTGGCGACGAGTCCACATGATGGGGCAAAACCTTCTTCCATCGATACAGATTTAGCAGGCACTGTCTAACGAACCAAGGGCTGGTGCCTTGATATCCCGTTTTCGTAGCCACGACCACCGCGTTGCGGACCGCCGTCCCCTTCGCAGTGGTCGTAGGTGATGGATCGCGAGGAAAAGCCCACGGCCAGCACAAGTCCCTGACCGTGGCTATCAACACCTGCGGGATGTTGCCCAGCGCGCTAGATGCTACGGGGTGATTACCTTCAGCCGGATGTTACGAAACTCCACCTTCATAGGCGGCCCCTGATGAGCGTGCAAAGCGAGCAGGCCTTCCACTGGCCGATTCTTGTCGTCGTCATCGAGCACGACCGAAGTGAGATGGCCATTCGTGATGTGGACCAGAACGCCGCCCTTCGCGATGATATGGTTTTCAACCCAGCCGTTCCCCAGGATCTTGTCAATCTTTGTGGCGTTATCCAGAGTGCCGATCAGGCGCGGAATCTCGCCCTCAACCAGTTGCGTAATCTGGCCGGGCAAAGCAATGAATTGCCGCTTGCCTCCGTGATTGCCTCCGGTGAAGCGTTTGGTCTCCGTCCATCCTGGCGAGCTGCGCTCCATGGCAGCATTGAACTCGGCTGCCTCGGGCCGTTTCTCAGCTTCAACCCTCCAGTTTGGCCCCTCAATCGGATCCCTAGATCTTTTGCGTTAACTCCAGGTCTTGTTCGATGGAAAGGCGAGGCCTGATGCCGAGCTTTTGGAGTTCTCCATGGTAGGCAGCTACGGCGTCCTTCGGTTCGAGTTCCCCATCCGCGACGCTGCGCAGACACCGAACGAACGCCAATTGGTTTTCAGCGCGGTTGATCTTTCGACCGAACAACGCGGCTCTGGCGCCATGCTTGCGAGCTTCGGCCAGCAGATGAAACGCATCGTGCGTTGTTCCGGCTGAGCCCCCCAAGATGCCGGGAACCAGGTGCGGATCGTAGGCCGCCAGCTCTTCCATGCATCTCGGTCCGTGGTAGGCGATTTTCAGGAACAGCGGGCGGCCAGCCCTGGGCACACCCGCCAGCATCCGCGCGATCTGGTCGTTGACGAAATCCCCGACGCGTTCCGGCGCTACGGCTCCAGGGACGTTCGGATCGAAGACTTCGAGAAAGTGCCGAAGTCCTTTCTGGCCGGCTTCGATTCTGAACTCTCGATAGGCTTCCAGCGTCCGAAGATCCGCGTCAGGATGGTTGTTGAAGGTCACCGAATACAAGCCCAAATTGCAGCCGCGCAGGCGGTCTTCGTCGCCGCAAGACCCTCGGCCACACTGAAGCTCATCGATCGTGCCGGATCGGAAGGGCTTCGAGGGTGCCTGCGAGTAGCAACTGCCGCGCGCCATATGGATGTCTGTGGCGTCGTTGGCGCGAACAGCGGCTGTTACCGTCGAGTCGTCGAACAGACGCTCTTCCATGCCGAGGAGGTCGTGGCTGCTGGCCGACATCAACATGATGTCAACCAGCGCCTGCCGGGTCACCTCCCGCATCTGGTCGCGATATTCTGCCAAGGTCCTGGCCCGGTCCCGTTGGCCGTCCCAAGCCAAGCCGGTTGCAGGCAAGCCCATGGCCATGTCGGCATCTTTGGCGTCCGCCAAGATGAAACCCTTCGCCGTGTGAGGATCGGCGTGAATTCGTGCGAGCTTTGCATCGAGGCTCTTCAGCGTCATGTTCGTTTGGGCACACGCCCAGTGAGGTTCATTGGACTTCGGTGGGTTGACCTTGGGTTCCGAGCGAATCAGGACTGAGAGGTCTACGCCCGGCCTCGACCCCCGGTTAATCTCTGGCCACCTTCCAGGCCGCCAGGCCCTTGCCTGGCCGATTCGAATTCCTGATCGGTGATTTGCCCATACTGATGCATGCGTGACAAGATCAGATCGTAGCGATACTCGACCCGGCGGTTCGGGCGGGACGGATTCATGCGACGCGGATTGGGAATTACCGCTGCCAGCAAGACGGCTTCCCGAACGCTCAGGTCCTTCGAGGGCTTGTTGAAATAGGTCTGCGAGGCGGCTTCCGCGCCATAGATGCCGTCGCCCCATTCGATCACGTTCAGGTAGAGTTCGAAGATCCGCCGTTTGCTAAGCTCTTCTTCCAGGCGGCGAGCGATCAGAAACTCCCGCAGTTTCCGAAGGGGATTCTTAGAGGTCGATAGGTACAGGTTTTTCGCCAACTGCTGCGTAATCGTGCTGCCGCCTCTCACAAAGCCCTTCTTTTCCCAATTCCGCGCAAACGACTCCTTGATCTGCTCGAGGTCGTAGCCTTCATGCCGAAAGAATGCGTCGTCTTCGCCAATCAGAACGGCGCTTCTGAGCTTCTCGGAGATGGCGGCGTACTCGACCCAACGCTGATGACGGCGAGCCTTCTTGCCAGCAGACTGAGCTTCGAACTCCCGCTGGCGCATCAGCGCGGTAACCTCGGGGTTTTTCTTTTTCAGCGTGGAAACGTCCGGCAAGCCCTGATACTCGTATGCAGCAACAACAACCACCGCAGCGGTCGCAACCAACAAGAGCTTTTTTATGAGCGAGGGCAGCATCGGAAGGGATTGCTAAGGAATCGATGTCCGGGTGGCGCCGGGTCAACCACAAGGCATGCGGCCAAGGCTCTCGCAGCGTCTGGTATGCCGTGTTGCCACTACGTTCCGGTGAGAGTCCAACTTTGCTTTGAACCCCAGCCCTCGCAGAGCACCGCGCGGCCTAGGAGCGATGACCGGCCATGCTGTGCTCTTTCGCAAGCCCCCTTCGTCCAATGTCACGCCGGAAATGCATGTTGCGGAATTGGATGCGCTCCACCGTGGAATAGGCCAGGTCCAGGGCGGCCTGCAGCGTGCCTGCTTTAGCAGTGACACCCAACACTCGCCCTCCGGCGGTTACGAGACTGCCGTTGCGAAGCTCGGTCCCGGCATGAAAGACCTTGACAGCCGGTTTCTCAATGCCATAGAGGCCTGAAATCTCAATGCCTTTTTCGTACTCTCCTGGGTATCCGCCTGACGCCAGGACGACGCAAACGCTGCGCTGTGCATCCCACTGGAGGCGCATGCGATCGAGCCGCTGTTCCAAGAGGGCCTCGCACACATCGAGGAAGTCGCTTTCCAACCGCAACAGGATTGGCTGAGTCTCCGGGTCTCCCATCCGGGCGTTGTACTCGAGCACCTTGATGCCTTCACGCGTCAACATCAATCCAAAGTAAAGCACACCGCGATACGGCGTCCCTTCAGCGGCCATGCCCGCCAAAGTCGGCAATACGATCCTCTCCATCAGTTCCCCATGCGCTGACGACGAGAGAATCCAATCGGCCGAATAGGCGCCCATGCCGCCCGTGTTGGGGCCGAGATCGTTGTCGAAGACGGTTTTGTGATCCTGCGAGGGAACCATGGGGAGCGCATGGATGCCATCGGAAAACACCAGAAAGGAGACTTCTTCGCCAACCAGGAACTGTTCCAACAGAATCGTGCTGCCCGCTTCGCCGAGAACGCGTTCTTCGAGGATCTGGCGGATGGCCGTTTCGGCTTCGGCCAGGTTTGGGGCGACGATCACCCCCTTGCCTGCGGCCAGCCCGTCGGCCTTAATCACCAACGGAAATCCGAAGCGGCCACTCCGCGCTGTGCTCAAGGCTTCGTCGAGAGAGCGAGTCTGCAGGCAATCGCCGGTCGGGATGCCGTGCCGTTGCATGAAAGCCTTTGCGAAGGCTTTGCTGCCTTCCAGCCGGGCAGCGGCCGCGCTGGGCCCCACGATCCGCAACCCCAAAGCTTCGAAACGGTCTACGATTCCCAGCGTCAGCGGTTGTTCGGGACCGACAATCGTCAACTCCACACCTTCTGACTTGGCAAACGAAGCCAGCTGGTCAACCCGATCGGCAGCGATGGGAACATTGACGGCTTCTCGCGCCGTTCCCCCGTTTCCAGGGGCGCAGTAGACTTGCGGCGCTCGCCTCGATCGACGAACTGCCCAAACCAGTGCGTGTTCCCGGCCTCCAGAACCAACGATGAGAACTTTCATGCGTTCAGCAACTCGATGCGTTTCGGACGAAGCAGGATCATCAGCGCAAAAGCGACTACGAGAAGATTGATAAACTGGCTGAGCGAGCCACCCACAAAAAGTGCGACGAGCCCTAACACGCCAATGGCATCGCACAAAGCATAGGTCACGAGATGACTTGTGCGGAAGGAGCCCACGAATCGCTTGATCTCCTCTGGGGAGGAGCTGGAGGTTATGGGGCGGATCATGAGCTTCTTTACCACAAACACTGCCGCGACCAGTCCAAGGCTAGCCAAGTAAAAGATTTGGATTAGAGGCGATGGCCGCGAGACGTCAGCTCCGGTCGCCCGTCCAAGCGCCAAGCCGATGACCAGATAACCGGCCAGCGAAGCCATCATGGCCACGTAAAGCACCTGAACAGCGCGGAACTGCTGGTCGAATTCGGCCCGCGTTGTTGGGTCGAGCAAAGAGGTTCTCCTGTAGGCTGCTGGTTTGCGGCTCGCCGGTTTCTGACTCGTGCGGCAGGCCTGGGGCTGCTAGCGCGGCTGGCCGACGCGCACGTAGTCCTTCAACAAGGTTCCGCGCGTGCGGCGCGGCCGTGGACGAGCGATGATCCTGGCTCCTCCATGTGCCGTGCTATCGATGTATGGGAAGCGCTTCGTTCAGGGAGCCGGAACGATAGCCTTCGAGGTCAATCGTCACGTATTTGAATCCAAGCGCCTTGAACCGGGCGGCTAGAATGCCTGCCATGGTTGGGTTCAGGGCTTTCGGCAGCTCTTCCTGAGAAAACTCCAGGCGCACCAATTCTTCGTGGTAGCGCACCCGAAACACACGGAAGCCAAACTCCCGTAACACGGCCTCCCCCTTGTCGACAATCGAAAGCTTCTCGGCCGAGATTGAGGTCCCATAGGGGAAACGGGATGACAAACAAGGCAGGGCCGGTTTGTCCCAAGTAGGCAAACCTGCTTTGCGAGACAGCTCGCGGATGTCCAGTTTAGTCATGCGAACTTCCAACAGCGGACTCCGCACCTGGTGTTCCTGGGCAGCGGTGCGTCCTGGCCGGTAATCGCCGAGGTCGTCGTGATTTGTGCCGTCGAGAACGGCGTGATAGTTCCCCGCCGCGGCAAGAGTCTCGAGTTTGGAGAACAGCTCGCTCTTGCAGAAGTAACACCGATTCGGTCCGTTTGCACGGTAGGCTGGATCGTCCAGTTCCTCCGACTGGATTTCGAGATGGTTGAGGCCAAACTGCGCGGCAAAACAAGCCGTCTCATGCTTTTGAAACTCCGGATAGGAGGGGCTGATCGCAGTGACACAAAGCGCACGCCGGCCGAGCACCCGGTTGGCCATGTAGGCAAGATACGCGCTGTCGACGCCGCCGCTAAAGCCGATGACCACACTCTCCAACTCCCGGAGAATCTGCACTAGCCTCTCTTCCTTTTGCTCGACGGTTACGAGTTCCAAGCTTGGCGTCTGGGTCGTCATGAAAGCGGCATTGCAAGGATGCCTACAGCGTTCGAAGCACCGATTCTAACACGTCGATCGCCCGCAGATACTCCTCAATTTCGACGTGCTCCTGCGGAGTGTGGTCGAGAGAAGAATCTCCCGGGCCGTAGGCGAGCATTGGGCAGGACCAATGCGGTGCCACGACGTTCATGTCGGAGGTGCCGGTTTTGACTTTGAATTTCGGATCGCCGCCGTGCTGCCGAATGGATTGCAGGAAGGCCTTCACCAAGGCATTGGATTTTCCGGTCCGGACGGCAGCCTCGCCACCGGAGAAGGCCAGCTCAGCGGCTCCCGCCGTACCCGACAGGAAGTGCTGGAACGTCTCGACAGGAAACCGCGTGGGCAGCCGGAAGCCCAGCTTCAGAATCGCGGTTTCGTGGATGCCGTCGTTCTCCGAATGGAAAGCACGAATCGATGGATCGAGCGTGTCGAAGACCCCTTTGCCTTCATTGAATGGGTGGCACCAGGCCTGGATTGCGTTCCAATAGTCCACTGCCTGTTCGCAAACCGACTTGCCTTGCGCTGCCGTATGCTTCCATGGAATCTGCAATCGGTAGTCCAGCAGCAGGCGTCCCTTGTAGCCCATCGTGATCGCGTTCCAGCGGCTCGGTTCTCCGATGACGCAAAAGTCTGGGGGCGGGAAATCCTTGATAGCCTGCCGGGCGCCACGAGAAGTGGCCGCTTCTTCTTCGACAGCACCGATGACCACGATTCTCTTGCCGGAACCGGCGATGTCTTGCCTCAGCCGGGCGCTGGCCGCTACGAAACACGCTAAGGGTCCCTTGGCATCGACGGCGCCCCGCCCGTACAGTTTGCCATCCCGCACTTCCACAGGAATCTTTCCTGGGACCGTGTCGATGTGTCCGAGCAAGACGACGGTCTTCGGCCCGCTGCCGAGAGTTCCAATGGCATTGTTGACGCTGTCCCGATGGGCGACGAATCCGAGCTGCTGCATCGCCGCTACGAGGAAGGCCGAAGCTTCAGCTTCCGTGCGAGAGGGACTGTCGATTTCTACCAGTCCTTTCAGCAGGGAAACCTCAAATGGGTCGTGAGTGCTCAAAGGGGTTGTTGGGGCCACTCAGCGCGCAACGCAGACCGCGCGTTCTGTACGCGTCTGCGACAGTGAAACCGGTCGTGCGCAAGTGCGGCAGTTGATAGCTCTGCAAATCTGCCAAGTTCGACAATGCTCGCTGACCGATTGGCCTGAACTCAAGCCGCGTTCGATCCGGAGGTCAGCTCAAGTCGCAGACCTGCAATCAGCGCCGGATCTACGCGACAAAAAAGTTTGCGACAGGCACCACGAGATTGACGGCATGATGGAACCTATCGAAGCCACTCCGGCAGAGCCTGGGCTTTTCTTGCTTCCTCTTCCAAGTCCTGTTTCGCTTTCAACACTTCAGCCCGTTTCTGTTGGAGATCGCCAATCCTCTTGGCCACCTGGGCTCTGGTCTCTGCTGAACTGGCACGCAACTTGCCGCTGCGCGAGAGCTTGACTCCGCTGGCGGCATTCAATCGATCGTATTTGGCCTGCTGCGCTGCAATCTGGGTGTCCAGGGTTTCAAGCTGGTTGTTCAAGGGCCGCACCTTCTTCTGCCAGTATTCGCGGTCATGGCCTCCCGTGTCGCGATAGCCTTCGAGAGCCATACTGCGGTTTTTAGCGCCTGCCGGAGCTTTCGCTGCCGGAGACTGGTTCACACGTGCCGAGTCTTTCAGTTTCTGAAGGTCTTCGTTGGTGTAAACCTTCTTTGCCTTGCGTTGAGGCGTCTCTTGGCCGGGCTTTCCTGCATCGGAGCTTGCGCCGCGAACGAGTGCGGGCCATCCCATCAGCAGCGCGAACCCACCGATCACGAGGAATTGTTGGAACGTCGTGCACATGGTTGCAGATTTGCAAGGTAGGATGGGCATCTTGGTGCAGCCGCTATGACCCAGGATCCAACGGGCTAGTTTTCGTCGCGAGACTCCGAAGACGTTGGACGTGAGGGTTTCAGTCCCGGAGTT
Source organism: Acidimicrobiia bacterium (assembly GCA_016871215.1). Taxonomy (GTDB): domain Bacteria; phylum Acidobacteriota; class Terriglobia; order Versatilivoradales; family Versatilivoraceae; genus VFZK01. The sequence goes on from VFZK01000007.1 coordinate 16,473, forward strand.
ACGACGTATCGTAGGCCCAGGGTGGAGCGCAGTGGCGACCACCGCGCAGCGGAACCCTGGGGGACGGAAGCCCTCATCCAAGTCCCGGAGACGACGGAAACCCGCACTGAATTTGGAAATCCAGGCGTTCTTCCGTCGCCCTTTCAGGGCTGACAGTGACGTCGGGCGTGGCGTTTCTGAGCCTCGCGACGGAAACTCGCCAGATCTTCCAGTGCAGGGCCACCTAGATTAGCCTAGCCCAGCACTCGAGCTGTTTCTGCGGCGACGCGCTTCAGGTCGTCGCACTCGATCACCAGCGGAGGCAGGTAACGAATGACAGTCGGTCCCGCGCCGAGCACTAAGACTCCTCGTTCCATCAACTGCTGAATGTAAGGCCCAGCCTTCTCCTTCAGCTCGACGCCCACCATCAAGCCAAGGCCGCGAACTTCTCGAATCTTCGGAGAGTTGATCTGACGCAGCTCTGACATGAACTCAGCTCCAAGGTCCCGAGATCGTTCCGCTAGCTGACGGTCTTCCATGAAGCGAATCGCAGCGTTGGCCGCGGCGCAGGCCAGCGGGTTGCCGCCAAAGGTCGAAGTATGTGCCAGCTTGAAGAGTTTGGCTGACACGGCCTCGCTGATGCCGATGGCGCCCATAGGAACACCTCCGGCCAGCGACTTCGCCAGACAGAGGATGTCGGGTTCAATGCCAAAGTGCTCCGATGCGAACATTCTGCCAGTACGGCAGAATCCGGTCTGTACTTCGTCGAGGATCAAGAGCGTGCCGGTCTTCCGGCAGTGAGCCTCGACTCCCTGGAAGTACTCGCACGAGCCAGGGCGCACTCCGCTCTCGCCTTGCACCGGTTCTACGATGAAGGCGGCGGTCTCATCCGTAATGGCCTGGCAGGTTTTCTCAAGATTGTCGAAGGGGAGGTGCAGAAATCCCGGCACCAATGGCTCGAAGGGTTCCCGGTACTCCTTGTTCCAGGTGGCGCTCAAGGCCCCCATCGATTTGCCGTGGTAGCCCCGCATAGCGGCGACGATCCTCGTTCTGCCGGTGGCCAGACGAGCAAACTTGAAGGCGCCTTCGACGGACTCGGCGCCCGAGTTGCAGAAGAAGAACCGACGGATACGCGCAGGCGTCAGGCGCGCCAGCGTTTCCAGCAACCGTGCGCGCTGGTCGTTGTAAAACAACTCGGTGCAATTGACGAGGTTTTGAGACTGTTCCTGGATGGCTTTGTTGACGTAGGGATTCTGATGGCCGACGTTGGCTGCCCCCTGGCCGCCGACGCAGTCGATGTACTCCTTGCCATCCTGGCTCCAGAGGCGAGCGCCCTGGCCGCGTACGATGACCAGCTTGCGTTTGTGATAGGTGCCAGCTCCGTACAGATCTTCGACTTCCGTAACGGACTTGACAGCAGCCTGCGACATCGACTTTCTCCTTGGTTGGCAATGGTGTGGGATTCGAGCCCCCGGCGCCGCTCATGATCGGCGCGGGTTCGAGTGACAGCTTGCTAACCGCTCGATGCCGCCACGACGGCGGCACCTTCGTTGCTCGCGACCACCCCGGGGGTATCCAGTCCAGCTGGATCCCCGCTTTCGCGGGAATGACGGAGTTTCGACAGCAGCAATGCCTGAGCGCAGTTGCGAATCACAACTCGCCGTTCGTCCAGCCTCGATGGCAAGTCGAGCCTGGGAGCCCGAGAGGGGTCCCGCGAACTGGTATGACGAGTCCGGCATGAAAAAGATGCCGATAACCCGTGGCCTAGGCTTCCGGCCCGTGGGGGCGCCAGCGATCAGGTGGTGGGGAGTTGGTAACATGCAAAGCTTCTCAGCACCTTCTCGATACGGCTCGCCCTGACCTAGTTCACGCCACACTGACCCTTGGATCCACGTCTTCCAAAGAAGCCAGCGCCGTCTGGAAGAACGTCTCGATGCGCTCCATCACTTCGCTCTCGGTCCCCGACTCGTAAATCGACTTCCGAAGAGCCGCACCATGGGGAATGGCGTGCGTGAACCAGGAAGCGAACTGCTTCATTTTCCCAATGGCTCCGGGTGTCTCTTCTTCGAACAACAGCTGGAAGTAACTCTTGATGAGCTGGTATTTCTCCGTAACGCCAAGCTGCGGAGCTGCCACCCCATGCTCGCGCTCACCGATCTGCCGGAAGATCCACGGATTACTCAGCGCACCTCGGCCGATCATTACGCCATCGCAGCCCGTTTCACGCTTCATGCGAAACGCATCTTCAGGGGTGACGATGTCGCCGTTGCCGATAACCGGAATGTTCAGGGCAGCTTTCAACTGGCCAATCAGGTTCCAATCGGAATGCCCGGAAAACCCCTGCACTCTCGTGCGTGGATGGAGAGCGATGGCGTTGATACCGATGTCTTGGGCCATTTTTCCAACCTGCACCGAAACGATCTCGGTCTCACTCCATCCGGCGCGGATCTTGATGGTAAAGGGCAGGGTGGTAGCCGCCCGCATGGTCTTGAGGATTTCCTCCAGCAGTTTGGATTCTCGCAGAAGAGCCGAACCTCCGCAGGCTTTGACCACTTTCTTGGCGGGGCAGCCCAGGTTCAGATCGATGGCGTCAAACCCGAGGTCTTCGACCATCCGCGTGGCTTCTGCCAGGCGGAACGGGTCAGCGCCGAACAGCTGTGCCGTCACCGGCCTCTCTTCTTCGTGGTAAAAGAGCATCCGCTGGCTCTTGAGGGAGTTTCGTGTCAGCCCCTCAGCGCTGGTGAACTCCGTCATCACCAATCCGCATCCGCCCAGGCGTTTGATGAGCCGGCGAAACACACTATCGGTCAGCCCAGCCATGGGTGACAGGAAGGTAGGTGGGTTGACGACAAGGTCTTTGATGCGCATGACCCAAAAGGCTCCAGGCGGTTCAAGCAAAGCGAGATTTTAGCTCGGATGCGGGAGGGAGGGAACTCTAATCATAGGAGCAGGTGCAGCCGCCAGGGCGGGTAGCCTTTCCCGGTCGAGGCTACAAAAGCGAAGCATCTTTCCCACAGGTCGAAGGCGTGCGACCGCGCCCGACAGGGCCCATCAGCTCCGCTTTTCTTTTAGGCCACCGAGGTAGCGATGGCGACACGCCACACACCACGCTCGTCTTTGGCTGTGCCATCGCAGGCTTCGTAGACCATGCGATATCGGATCGATTGGCCCGGTTGGCGCGGCAAAGGAAACACCGACATTTCTGAACACTTGGCTGCACTCAACGAACCGGGGCTTGGGGACAGCACTGGCTCGGGTTCCTTTCGCCAGGTCAAGCCGTCCTGAGAAACCGCTCTGAGAATGTACACGCGGTTTGGCGCGCTGCAGCCGGCATAGTACATCACATAACCCATGCCTTCCGGGCGAACGATTTCCGGGGCGAAGGCCACCCGGGCGTCGTAGGCCCCACCCTGGGCGATCCGCAAACCGGACTCCTGGCGGAAAGTAAGGCCACCATCCTCGGAGAGGGCGCTGATAATGCCCAGGCCGCGTTCATAGCAATACAGCCGGCACTGGCGGTCGTTGAGGATCACGATTCTTGGGGATGCGTAGTTACGGCCGGCGGACTGCAGCCGCGCTCCAGGCTCCGGCGTCCAGGTTAGGCCTCCATCTTGGGACAGAGCACTGCGTATGGCGTTCGGAACCGATATCGGGCCCGTACAACACTCGTAGTACATCCGCAACTGGCCGCTGGCGCCGAAAAGGGGAACCACCTCGCACGAGACAACTCGGAACTCGCCTGCGCCGCCCTGTTGCGGCGAAAGCCGCACACCAGGCTCCGGAGCCCAGACCGACCCATCCGCAGAGGTGGCGCTCAGAATACGAGTTGTCGCGTTGTCGTAGTCGTTCGCACCCGCAGGAAAGCCTGGCCGCGGCGAAATCTGAGTGTAGTAGAGCCGATAGCCGCCGCCCGCGAGCAGGATCACCCTCGGGCTTACGGCTCCAAAAATACCCGTGCGCTGGGCCCGAGCCGGCCAGCGAGCCTCAGGCAAGGGATTGACTTCGCTGTCGGGCGGCGCGTCCACGGCCACTTCGGCGTCCTTCACCCAACCCCGCCCTGGGTCGCTTGGTACGATGTGAATGCTTGGGGAAGCCACTTGCGATTTCGTTAGATCGATCATGGACGTCCTCACCTTGACTGCTCGTTTCGGCCGCAGGCCTCCGCCAGGTGTTTGGTTCCGACCGTCATCATCTCCAATTCTCCCAGGCGCAGATCGGAGGCGCAGGGTATCAACTGAAATCAAATTACTGGCTCGGCGCTCCTACTTCGACCCCCAGCAAGCGAGGAGTCATGCCCGGTCCTGCCGGCGTTGGTTTTCGAGCGTGCTTGGCAGCGGCAGGCTTGGTATCTGCGGCCTGTTCAGGAAGGACGAACGTGTACAGCACCTTGCCTGCTGCCAGCGCGACGTGCTGCTGGCCGTCAATCGCGTAGCTCATCGGCGAGGAGCTGATTTCAGACCCGGTCTGGAACCGCCACAACAGTTGGCCGGTCCGGGACTCGAGCGCTAACAGGCTGCCTTCCTTGCTGGCAGCGAAAAGAACACCTCCAGCGGTGGCCAGCACTCCGGCCGACACGTTGCCTGAAACCAGTTTGTAGTCCCACTCGACCTTGCCGGTTCCGGGATTGATGGCCTTCACGCCTCCCCAGTCGCGTTCTTTGGCCGCTACGGCTTTTCCGCCCGAGTAATACTTTCCCAGCTCGAACTTCTGGTCCTCTTTGAAATAGACATCTCCTGCTTCGCGATAGGCGATATAGAGCCAGCCGGTTGACGGGTCATAGGAAGGCAATTGCCAGTTGGTGGCACCGGACAGGCTTGGGAAATGAAGCTGGCCTTCGACGCTGGCTTCCGAATTTGGCTGCAAGATGGGCCGTCCACTGCCATCCAGACCTTTCGCCCAAGTCTGCCGTGCAAAAGGTTCACCCAGGAGAAACTCGCCTGTCGTCCGGTCCAGGACATAGAAGAACGCGTTGCGATCGGCGTGCAGCAGAAGCTTGCGCATCTTCCCTTTGAACATGCGGTCGACGAGTACCGGGGTTTCGTTCGAATCCCAGTCGTGGGTATCGTGTGGCGTGAACTGAAAATGCCAACGGCGGCGTCCCGTGGCTGCCTCGAGAGCGACAACGGCGCAAGTAAACAGGTTGTCGCCCAGCCGGACGTCCCCGTTCATGTCGGGCCCCGGGTTGCCAACGCCGTAGTAAAGAAGGTCGAGCTCCGGGTCGTAAGTGCCCGTCATCCAAATGGCGCCGCCGCCTCGTTTCCAGCTGTCTCCCAACCAGGTGTCGTTGCCGAACTCGCCTGGTCCGGGGATGGTGTCGAATCGCCACAACCGCCCACCGGTAACGGGATCGAACGCTTGGATGAAGCAGCGGCCTCCGAACTCGCCACCGGACACGCCCGCGATGATCTTGTCCTGCAAAGCGAGAGGTGCCAGGCTGCCGTAGTAGCCGTGGTCTGGATTGGCCATCGCGGTGTGCCACAACAGCCTGCCGGTCTTGGCGTCGAGTGCAGAAACGCCTGCGTCCGGCGTTACCACGAAAATACGTTCGCCCAACTTGGCCACGCCACGATTGGCAGTGGCATTCATATTCCCGTGCGAGCTCTTCACCCGGTGCTGAGTTTGCCAGAGCAACCGGCCAGTCCGCGCGTCCAGGGCGCAGACAATTCCCGAGGTCCCCGTCATGTACATCACGCCATCTTCAACGAGCGGGGTCGCCTGCAGTGCTCCGGCGCCGGGGAACTGCCACGCCCAGCGCGCCTGCAGCCCCTTCACGTTCCCAGTGTGGATTTGCTTCAAAGCCGAGTAGTGGCGGCCCTGATAGTCTCCCCAGTAGGTGAGCCAGTTCTGGGGTTCCTTCCGAGAGTCGCGAAGCCGGCTGTATGCCAGGCCTTCGCCCCGTGAAGACTGAGCAGCCACCTGGGCCAGGTCACGAACCTTTAATGTCTTGAGAAACACCAGCAGGTTTTGCAGTTCTTCCGCCGCTAGCTGTTTGCGGTAGTCCGCTGGCATCAGCGATTTCTCTTCGTAACGAAACTCAGCCAAGTCCGTCTTCTGGAGCAGATGAAGCTGGTCTGCGACGTCCATCAGTTGGAAGGAAAAACTGTCCTCGTTTTTCAAAATGCCGCGAACTTCTGTGCCGCTTTTCGTTTTCAGCCACACGACATTGGGCCGCCGCCCTTCTTGCTCGTTTGGGTTCACGATCGCCTGGCGCAAGGCTTGAACTGTCCAGAGGCCGGCAGTCGACAGATCCGGTCCAACGCGCCCTCCACGGCCATTCACCTGGTGGCACAGCTGGCAAGCGCCTTTGCCGAAAAACACTTGCTCCCCGGCTTGGGCATCGCCTTGAATCGTTTCCTCCTTCCCTGCCGGCGCGAGAGTTCGCAAATAAGCGACCAGTTGCCAGACTTCCTCAACACTCAAGGGAAAACCAGGCATTTGAGTTCCAGGCAGGCCGTCGCGGATTGATTGAAACAGCTGCCAATCCTCGCCGCCGTGGCGAAACTCCCGCGTCGCCAGAGCTGGACCTCTACCCCCGGTCCCGTCGCCTCCATGGCAGACCTGGCAGGAATTCGCGTAGATCTTTTCCCCGGCCTCGGCAGCCGGCGCACTACCGGCCAGCGGGTTCCTTTCTGCTACAGGCGCGTGTTGCGTCAACCCAGCCGCAGGAAGCGAAACGAGCAGCAGAAAAAGTAGGTGAGCAACCTTCATGCATCCTCCGAAAAAGGGATCTTTGTTGCATCCGCGTCAAGGCACGTGCGTGCTAGCACCATTCCCGCCCAGGCTTACTATCTGCCGGGGTGGCGACCTTTCGCGGGAATGAGGGAGGCTTTCCAACAGATCAGGCTCACTGTGCGGTTTCGGCCAGGCGAGCCAGTTGTTCAAGCAACTCTTCTGCGGAAACCGCATGGGTAACCTCTTCAACGACCGCCCGCGAAGCCGCCACATTGGCAAGAATCGCTGCTTCTTCTAACGTTGCGCCAACCGCGAGCGCGGCACTCAAAGTGGCAAACACCGTGTCGCCCGCGCCCGATACGTTCACTGGTGCCGCTGCCAAGGCTTCCAGACGACACAGCGCTCCGCCTCGATCGACCGCCAGCAGGCCCCTTTCTGACATCTTTAGAACCACCTGGCTTGCGAAACGCTTGCTCAAAGTCAAAGCCAAGTCAGCGGGTTCTTCCGGGATCGACTGTCCTGGCTGCAATCTCGCGGCGAGTTCCCGCGCTTCCGGCAGATTCGGCGTCAACAGACTGAGGTGTGCCCACAGAGGGACGTTACACGGTTTCAGGTCCCCGTAAACGGGCATTCCGGAAACCTTGCATTCCGCTTCAAGCCACCGGACCAAGGGGCCGGTCATCGTTCCCTTATCATAGTCTGAGACCAGCAGCGCAGCGGGTTTCCCCCAGGCACCTTTGATCAGGCCTTGCAGCGACGCCGTTTCCATTTCGCTGAGGTCTGCAGTCTCCTCTTCGTCCAGCCGCAGATAGTAATGTTTGCCCGCCAGAATCCTCGTCTTGTGTGGGGTGGGACGGTCAACGGCCAAGGGATGAAAATCGATGCCTGCAGCGGTGAGAATCTCCTTCAGTTCCGCAGATTCGCGGCCCGGCCCTAGAGGAGCCACGAGCCGAGTCTGAACTCCTAACCGGGCCAGGTTTGTGGCGACGTTGCCAGCGCCTCCTGCCGCTTGCCTTTGGCTCTGAATCTCGACCAGCGGGACTGGGGCTTCATTAGCCACTCCCAGAGCTCGGCATTCGACGTAGGTGTCGAGCAGCAGATCGCCAATGACGAGCAGCTCGACTCGAGGAAACGCGCGGACGATCTCTGCCAGCTTGTCAGTGTTGACTCTCAATAGATCTCCACCCCGAGTGCTAACGATCGTCGCAGGCCAATCCTCACGTCCTGGTAAGCTCCTTCTCTAAGAGTTCACAGATAATGTGGACAACAGCCAAGTGCGACTCCTGAATGCGAGGCGTGTTATCCGATGGCACGCGAATGCAGATATCGCACAGCGATGGAAAGCTGCCTGCCGCATCGCCGGTGAATCCGATGGTGGTTGCGCCCTTTGTCCGAGCCAGCTCGAGAGCGAGCACGACGTTCCGCGACTTCCCGCTGGTGGAAAACGCGACCACCAAATCGCCACGCCGGACGAATGCGTCGACCTGCCGCGCAAAGGTCTGCTCGTAGCCGTAGTCGTTGGCGATCGAGGTCATCAGAATCTCGTTGGTCGAAAACGACAGTGCCGGCAGAGCTTTGCGCTCGATCATGAAGCGGCCTACCAACTCTGTAATGAAGTGGTTCGCGTCCGCCGCGCTTCCGCCGTTACCGAAGGCATAGACTGTGCGCCCATCGCGATAGGCGTCCACAATGGTTCGCACAACGCTCTCGATGGCAGTCAGCTGTTCCCGCAGCAGGCGCTGCTTGACATCGACGCTTTCCATCAGCAGATGGCTGATCTCCTGATGAAACAGACTCATCAGCTCTTCGGGTGAAACATAAGCAATGCCTGGCTTAGCCACGACGACGCCCGCCGCCTTGTTGGCCAGCTCAGCGGCCTGCCGAAGCGGGACGCCCGCTGCCAGGCACAACGCCAAAACTGCCGTGCTGCTGTCGCCAGCGCCAGCCCGGTCGGCCAGAGGAACGCGGCTCGCTGGAATTCGCTGCGGCGCTGCAGAGCGCTCAAACAGAGCCATGCCATCGCCGCCAAGCGTCACAAGAACGTCAGACGCCAGCGTTTTCGCGAGAAACCGCCCGGCGTCGTCCACGGTTTCGGCGTGGGCTCCCAATCTTCGTGCCGCTTCCAGGCTTTCGTCGACGTTGAACGTGAACAGGTCGGCAGCGCCGTACCATGGCGCGTGCTGCGGATGGCCATCAATCACAACCTTAAGGGGCGACCGCTGCCGGAGCGTCTCGACGGCGCGCAAGAGCCCGGAGTCGACTGCTCCGTAACCCTGGTCGTAGATCACAAGGGCTTGTGCCTTCGCGTCGTGTGCACGATCGAGCTGGATGCCGGCAGAGGTTGTGCCGACAGGCCCGGGAGTGTTCAGCATCTGCAAGAGCTGCTGGTTGGCGGCGAAAATCCGATGTCGTTCGGGCAAGCGAAGGCCGGGGCGGTGTTCCAACTGCAGAAAACGAAAGTTCTCTGGAGGCAATCCACCGCAAAGTTCGTGCGACGCTTCATCCTGGCCGAAGCTGCCGCACAGAAGCGCTCTCCCGCCAAGCAAAGCGATGTTTTTCGCAACGTTGGCAGCGCCTCCAGGAACAGACCGCCTGGATTTCACCTTGACAACAGGAACCGGAGCCTCTGGCGCAAGCCTCAGCACATCGCCGTAAGTCTCGCGGTCGATATAGGTGTCGCCCGCAACCAGAATCGTCTGGTGCCTAAACTGGTTGACAACGTCCTGTGTCAGCACGGTAAGTTACTCGACGGGCAGGTGCGCCTGAAGCTTTGCCAGACAACGTGCGGGAACAGCCGCGCGGCAAGAAAGCGCATTCTAGCGCAACTCCAATCGAGACGGACGCGTTTGTTTGAAACGGCCGAGCCCTTGCTGGCACGCGGGCGGCTGATATGGCTGACCCTGATGGAACGCGTTTGACGAGAATCTGGCTGCGCTAAGACTGTCGACAGGAACTTCGATGAAGCCATCCCTCCCTCGTCTCGGAGCTCTGGCGGCTGCCGCGCTGCTGGTTCTCTCGCTCCTTCCGATTTGGCCCGCTGGCGGCTTCTCGGTGTTGCTGACCTATGTGGTTGGGGTCACCGCTGTGCTCATGGTGGTGCGAGCACAAGAAATCGGGTCGCAATCTTGGATGATCGGGTGAATCGTTGTCGCCATTTTGTACAACCCAATCGCACCCGCGCGCTTGCCGCCGTCACTTCGTCAGTTGTTAAACCTCATCTGCGCCGCCCTGTTTCTGGTGTGCCTGAGGCGCTTTCGCCTGTAAGCCAACGGACGATGGGTCCAGGACTTCAGAGGTAGCCGCTTGGAGACGAGCATTCTTGCAGCGCGGCCGCTTGGTTCGTTCGGCATGGCAACCTATTTTGCCGTCGGCCTCCTCGGTGCTTTCTGTGCATGGTCGTCACCCCGGCAGATAGTAAGTCGGGGTGCGAATTCGGGAACTCTGTGAGGCGTGCTTCAGGACAAACATTCCAATCGTCACCAGGCGTGAGTTCGGCCAATGCTGCGCTTTGGCGCCCGTGCAGATGTCAGTCGGACCATTGCGCCACGCGAGGTGGCATGAGTCTCGGGTGGGCTGTGTCCAACGCCTCGAGCAGGCGGTCGGCACATTCTTCGCTGCGCCGGATGCAGTCTGGAATGCCAATTCCAGTGAAGCCGTTTCCAGCAAGTTGTAGCGCGGGATGGCGCTTCGCGAGCGCTTCGATCTCAGCCACAAGGTCAAGATGGCCAACCCGGTACTGGGCCATGGCCTGGGCGTGGCGTTCGACCAGAGAGAACAGGGGAGGCCTGACAATTCCAAGAAGCTCCTGCAGGTTTTGACGCACGATCCGGATCATCTCATCGTCGTCGTAGTCGAACGCCTCCGGCTGTAGCGCTCCGCCCATGAAGGCCCGCAACAGCGCCCGATTGTGGGGCGCCCGTCCGGAAAACTTCATATGAGAAAACGTGCAAGCCAGAATCTGGCGGCGTTCGATGGCGGGCACGACAAATCCGAATCCCTCCAAAGAACGTGGAATATCTTCGAGGCTATAGGCGAGGTTCACAGTCGCGGTCGAGGCATAGCGGATGCTGCGCAGCTTGGATGCCAGCGGAGCGTCGAGCGCTTCCAGGAGACCGGCAGACTGGAAGGCGGCCAGCGCGAGGCAAACGCCATCGGCTTCGAGCTGAGATCCGTTCCCGAAATTCAAAATCCACGGCCCGCCAGAGGGTTTCTTCCACAGCGCCGAAACCTGCGTTCCGAGCCGTATCGAGTCTGGTGGAAGCCGCGTGTGGAGCGCTTTGACCAGCTGCGCCATTCCTTCCTTCAAAGAGACAAACAGGCCGTAGCGCGGCCCAGCGGCCTGTTGGTTGTGCGAGCGCAGCATCTTTTGGCGCTGGCGCCACATCGCTAGAATCAGGCTGCGGTGTTCCTGTTCCATGTCGAGAAACCGCGGCATGGTGGCTCTCAAGCTGAGCTCTTCGGGATCGGAAGTATAGATTCCCCCAATCATGGGTTGTGCCATCCGGTCCAAGGCTTCTCGCCCAAGCCGGCGTCGTACGAAGCTGGCCAGGCTTTCGTCTTCCGTTTCGCCGGAGCGCTTTTTTCGAGGCAGGAACAGGTCCGCCGTCATCCGGACCTTGCCAGGCCAGCTGAAGATCGGAGTCGCAATGGCTGGCCAGAGCTGAGTGGGCGCCAGAAGATAGAAACCGTCGGGAACAGGCTGCAGTTGGCCCTGGCAAACGACAAAGCTGCGCCGGTGCGCGTCGCCGGTGCCGATCAAGCTCGACTCCAGACCAAGGCGCCGGCAAAGCGCCAAGCCCCAAGGCTTTTCTGAGATGAAGGAATCCGGACCTGCCTCGAGCACGAAACCGTCCCGCTCGCAGGTGTGGATGACACCGCCGAGCCTGTTGCCGGCCTCGATCAACGTCAAGTCAACGGACCGGTTCAGCCGGTTCGCCTGGTCGAGGATGCGGTGTGCGGCGGCCAGGCCGGAAATGCCGCCGCCAATCACAGCGATACGCGGCACTGGCGAGTTATCAGCGATACCCATAAGAGCCAGAGAAGTCCTCTGCAATGCTTGCCTTGAGATCCGTCTGCACTGATCTCATGCTCCGACATGATCACAGATGAGGGAGGTGTCTGCAAGTTCTGGCAAGAGATCGCAGAGCGGGCGCTGGGGTTATTCTTCAGAAGCTGCCCAGCGGAACAGTGCGGAGTTGGAACTGCTCAGAGTGGTGACAGTTGGATAAGAAGAACAGAAGTCCCGCAGGCCGAGCGCGAAAATTACCGCTCTACAAACAGCACGCTCAACAGAGTGCCGTCGTACGGGTCCGCAGTTCCAGCGGGTTTGCGGTAGGTAGCGACCACTGGAGCCGGCGGTGATAACGGGCCGCATTTCATTTCGATCGTTCCCAGATTGTCACCGCTTTTGTTATACAGCAGTAAATCGCCGGGTTCTGCGACGTGAAGCCTGAGCGACTTCGTGCCTGATTTCACGACAAAGACGAGCATGTTGTCCAAGCAGTCGACACGAATCAGGATTCCAGCGGCTTTTTCACCGCCGGGTCGGGGCGCCTCGAGGCTGGGTTGCGGGTGGGGCGCCGAGGGAGCCGCACGGTCTGCTTTCCGGCTGAGAGTCGGCCGTGGTGGTGCTGCAGCCGCAGGCCGTTGCTCGTCCAGCGTTTCTTCCTCGACCGCGATGGCTTGTCGCTGGGCCATTTCAACGAGCTGCTGCCGTTCTTCGACGCTTTGCAGATGCGCCAGCAAGACCTCGGCCTCCTGCCTGGATTGCGGGTCGGCATCCTGTCGCGCGATCGGTTCGAGCAACCTGCGAGCAGCCACGTAGTCGTTCGAACGCATCCGCAGCCGGGCGATGTCGAGCCGCAGGTCTTGCCGCCCTGGAGCGTAGGCTTGGGCTCTTTTCAACAGCTCGAGGGCTTCGGCCAACCCTTCGCCAGTCAAGTTCGCCGCGTAAGCCAGCAGGCGGTACGATTCGACAAACCACGGAGCCAGCTCGATAGCCTTCTTCGCTTCGGCCTGCACTGTCCGATATCTCTCGTCTGGAAGACCGGCCGGAATGTCCTTCTCCTCGCCATGGTGCGCCAACAGACTAGCGTAGTGGAAGTGGACCAGGTAGTTGTTTGAGTCGGCAGCGACCGCCTTCTGCAGGCAATTCTGCGCCTCTGGCCATTGCTTCTGATGCAGACAGAGGATGCCCAGCGACGCGAGTGCTGGCGCCAGGTTCGGATTCGATGCCAGAGACTCCTTCAGGTGTAGCTCTGCCTCTTCGAATCGCTGTTTGTACATCAGGAGATCGCCGAGGTAAAACGAGACTTCCGCGTCGCTCAACGGCTCGGCCCGAGCGATCTCCCCGACAGGGATCTCCTTCTCAAACTTGTAGAACGTCGAAGTGAAAGTATCTCGCTCGATATAGTTGCGCAGGTCTCGCTCCAACGTGGCGTAATCCGTTCGAAAGGCCTTCGCAAAACTCTCTTCCAGGGAAAGTCCCGAGGCCAGGAGATTCAGGTACTCGATCAGCTTGGGCTTGTGCTTCCCCGCGTCGCCTTCGATCAAATAGTGCACGAGGGCCCAGGCTCGGCCTACGGAGACGCGGCGGTTTTCGTCGGAAACGTCGAAGGGCGAGTAGTACTCGGCGATTCCTTCCTGGAACCAAATCGGCGACGCCTGAAGGTTGTCGCCGATGAGCTGATGGACGTATTCGTGATAGATCGCGGCAAACGGCCGCTCTTCGGTGTGTTGCGAAGTGAGGCAGATGTGGTTGACATCCGTTCCTTTTTGGTAGAACGCCGCCAACGAGGCCGGTTTCCCCTCATATAGCGGCTTGAACGGCTTGAATGCCGCGTCGCTCTTGAAAACCAACACCCGCGTCGGCACGGAAGAATTGAGCTTCATCCTCGGGAATATTTGCGAAAACGCCGCGCGGAATTGCTCAAACTTCACGGCAGCCCGCCGGATGTTCTTCTCGCTATCGTTGCCGATGAGAAAGAAATGTGGCGACTGGACTCGAACCCAGATGTCTTTAGCGGTGAGCGGCAGCGATGAACCCAGAACCAGAAGACAAACGATCGAAAATCGGCGCATCGGAAGCCTCACCGGTTTAGCGGAATGCGCGGGAAATTAGATAGGTAGCCGGGTTTGCCAACTTGAAGGTGCCAGGACCCTGCTGAGAAAAGTAACCCCCTGTGCCAAAAACGTCAAGCTTGAGGCTACTTCGGGATGCGCTCGTATGTGGTCTATTGCCTGATGCCATTCAGTGGGCGCCCGTTTTCGGATCACGCCCGGCACGCTGACGTTCGTCTGTGCTGCTGATGTTGTTTTGGGCAGCGCGTGCTGCAACCCGTTGCGTGACGGATGAGCCGGCGGGCGAAATGAGGCAAAGACCGAGCTTGCGGAGTTCTTGAGCCTTCACATAGACTTGAAACTGGACTGTCATAACACTTCATTGCAAGGAGAGGATTCATGGCAAAAGAGACCTTGACCATCACCGATAACCGAACGGGGAAACAATATGAGCTTCCGATTCAAGGCGGAACGATCCGGGCGATGGATCTGCGCAAGATTAAGGTCTCGAACGACGATTTTGGCCTGGTCTCTTACGACCCCGCTTTCATGAACACAGCGTCGTGCCGAAGCAAGATCACCTATATCGACGGCGACAAGGGCATTCTTCGTTACCGGGGTTACCCCATCGAGCAGCTGGCAGAAAAAAGCAGCTATCTGGAAGTAGCCTACCTGATCTTGAACGGCGAGCTTCCGACGCAGCCTCAGCTCGACAACTGGGCCTGGCACATCACGCACCACACGTTCATTCACGAAAACATCAAAAAGTTCGTGGATGGCTTTCATCACGACGCCCACACGATGGGCATGTTGGTCGGCACGATTGGCGCGCTGTCGACTTTTTACTCCGACGCTAAGAGCATTCACGACGCCGACTCCCGGCAGAAGCAGATCTACCGGCTGATCGGGAAAGTGCCCACCATTGCTGCTTTCGCCTATCGCCACAGCGTTGGCATGCCCTATGCCTACCCGGACAACGAATTGAGCTACGCCGGAAACTTTCTCAACATGATGTTCAAGATGACGGAGGTGAAATACCGGCCGAACCCTGCGCTGGAGCGTGCGCTGGATGTGCTGTTCATCCTGCATGCGGACCACGAACAGAACTGCAGCACGAACGCCATGCGCAGCATCGGCAGCTCGCAAGCCGATCCGTTTTCTGCGGTGGCTGGGGCTGCCGCGGCGCTCTATGGGCCATTGCACGGCGGCGCTAACGAAGAAGTGCTGCGGATGTTGAAGGAGATCGGTTCAAAGGACAAAGTCCCCGAGTACATCAAGCGGGTCAAGGCGGGAGAATTTCGCCTGATGGGCTTCGGCCATCGCGTCTACAAGAACTACGACCCCCGGGCCCGAATCATCAAACGCATCGCCGGCGAAGTGTTCGAGGTGACCGGCAAGAACCCGCTGCTCGAAATCGCCCTCGAGTTGGAACGCATCGCGCTCGAAGACGACTACTTCGTCAGCCGAAAGCTTTACCCCAACGTGGATTTCTACTCCGGCATCATCTATCAGGCCATGCGTTTCCCGGTGGAGATGTTTCCTGTCTTGTTTGCGATTCCACGCACGTCAGGCTGGATTGCCCAGTGGCAGGAAATGCTGCTGGACCCCGAGCAGAAAATCGCCCGGCCTCGCCAGATCTACGAGGGCTACGACCAGCGGGACTTCGTTCCGATGGAGAGACGGTGAAATTGCGAAGAACAGAGGACCACGATTCTGCCTTCGTGAACGAAAGCTCGAAATCCTGTCAGACAGACTGAGCTCTCAATCCAGTTATCTGGCTTGTCAGGCAAGCTGACCGACACGGATGAACCGCCCAACTTTGATTGAGCGCGCGTCAAGGCCCGAGACAGGTTCTTAGGCTCTTAAGCGGCATTCAGCTTGGCTTTCCTGTCCCTGGGCGTCCTCTTTGCGACGCATTCTTTGGCTCCGCAGAGTTCCATGAAACGGCGAAGATTCCTGGTGACCACAGGCGTTGTGACTGGCTCATTGCCGTTGACCGCCGCGCCGCTCCTGCAAGCACCCGCGCGCGTTGGCAGCCGGCCTGCCATCAAGATCACCAACATCAAGACTTATCTCGTAGGCGCGGGAAGTCGAAATTTTGTCTTCGTCAAGGTCGAGACCGACCAGGGAATTCATGGCATCGGCGAGGCTTACTCATGTGGTCCCGACGAAGGAACGGTCGCCGTCATCCACGATTTCAAACGCTGGCTCGTAGGCCAGGACCCGCGCAACGTCGAGCATCTCTGGGCGACGATGATGAACTTCACGCGTTTCCCAGGCGGGCTGGTGGTCAACGCGGCCATTAGCGGCATTGAGCACGCGCTGTGGGACATCGCTGGCAAAGCCGTGGGTCTTCCGGTGTACATGCTATTGGGAGGCAAATGCCGCGAGAAGATTCGCGTCTACCAGAGCGCTGGGGGCGACAGCCCGGCTGGAGTGGCGGAGAGTGCCAAAGCGCTCGTAGAGAAGTATGGCTACACGGCCGTGAAGATATCGCCGCATCAGGCAAAGACCAACGAAATGCCTTACAACGCCGTCACTCGTTTTGCCGGCCAGCGAGTCGGCGCCGTTCGCGAGGCGTTGGGACCGGACGTGGACATCGGCGTCGATATCCACGCCAAGTTCTTCGAGGTATCACGCGCCATTCGCCTGGCCCGCGAGATCGAGCCTTATCGTCCCTTCTGGCTGGAAGAGCCGATCCGCCCGGAAAACGTCGACGCCATGGCCAAGCTCGCCGCCCACGTCAACATCCCGCTGGCCAGTGGCGAGTGCAACTACACGAAATATGAGTTTCAGCGCATCCTGCACGCGCAAGCCCTAGACATCGTTCAGCCCGACGTTTGCCTTTGCGGCGGGCTGATAGAGATGAAGAAAATCGCAGCGATGGCTGAGGCGCATTACGTGATGGTCGCGCCTCATAACCCGATGGGACCCGTGGCTACGACCGTGAACGTCCACTTTGCGGCTTCGACTCCAAACTTCCTGATTCTCGAATATCACCCTGACGATGCTGCGCCACGCAAGGATCTGTTAAAGGAACCTCTAATGGTGAAGGACGGCTATATTCCCCTGCCAAACAAACCCGGTTTTGGAATTGAGCTGAACGAAGAAGCTTTCCGTCACTACCCTCCAAAGCCGTGGCATCGGGGATTTGCCTACCGCGCGGATGGGTCGGTGGACTTCATTTGACCTCCTGCTTCTTGTCAGCGTACAAGCGTACTTTCGGCAACCTTTCCGCCGCGAGCCGGATTCGGGGCCACCAGTGTGAACTACGATCTTGCCGGATCACTTGCGGGGCTGGGGAGCCTGGATAGACCAGAGGAAGAATATGCTTAGCACAGAACACCTCCAGGCGTTGATGGTCGACCTTGAGTCTGATCGTGCTGAACGCACAAGTTCCTCCAAGGATACTGACAAGTTCGGGGAAGCTATTTGTGCTTTCGCCAATGATTTTCCAAATCATCGGCAGCCTGGCTATCTGCTCGTCGGGGTAGACAATGATGGGGGTGTTAGTGGTCTGAAAGTCACCGATGAGCTTTTGCTGGATCTATCTGCCCTTCGATCCAACGTAAACCTCGAACCTCTGCCGGCCGTGACTGTTCAAAAGTACACATTGCCCGGCGGGGACGTGGCAGTCGTGGAAGTGTTGCCGTCTGATCTGCCACCGGTCCGTTACAAGGGAAGAGTCTGGATTCGCGTCGGGCCTTCACGCCGAGGAGCCAACCAGCAGGAAGAGAGGATACTAACTGAGAAGCGGACCGCACTGCAGAAGACTTTCGATGCCCGCCCGTGCAATGGGTGTTCCCTCGACGATCTGGTACTCGACCTGTTCCTTGTGACCTACCTTCCATCAGCAGTTGCCCGTGACGTGATCGAGGAAAACAATCGCAGCGTGAAGGAACAGATGGCTTCCTTGCGTTTCTATAACCTCAGCACCGATTGCCCAACGAACGCCGGGGCACTCCTGTTTGCCAAGGAACCACTACAATGGATTCCAGGCGCCTATATCCACTTTGTTCGATGGGCGGGAACAACCATGGCAGACGAGCCGATCAATGAGAAGAGGTTTAGCGGAGACCTCCTCTCTGTCTTGCGGGAGCTTCAAGGATTCCTCTCGCTTCCCGCACAGTCCTACCCAGTGATGGAATCTGCACTGAGAGAGCGAACAGAAACCGATTATCCGTCGGTAGCTGTAAGAGAACCTAGATCACTAGTGTCCAGCTGTTCGAGCCTACAGTGTCTGCAAGTTGTTCATGTCAGTTCAGTAACGGGAGTTTTTGGTAGTGACCGATTTCAATTTTCTTCACTCTTAGGAAGATCCACCCGGGAGTCAGT
>VFZK01000008.1 GCA_016871215.1 Acidimicrobiia bacterium
GCGCGAGATCTTTTTCACACCCAACGGAGCTCTCGTCTGATGGCGTGAGCTTTTTGGGGAATTCGACTTTCAGTCGTTTCCCAACATTCCGGGAGAGAATCGGTGCAAGGTTCTCTCCCTTTTTTCTTGGGGGGGCATTCTCGCTCGCCCTCCGTCTTGTTCTGCCAATACCGCGAAAACTCTTGCAGAAACGCCAGAGATTCGAAGGAACGCATTCGGTCTAGATACACCTTCCCAATCAAGTGATCGTGCTCGTGCTGAATGACACGGGCGCGAAAGCCGGTCGCAACGAATTGGACCTGCTCCCCCTCTGCGTTCAATGCCCGGACCTCGATCTCCCGATGCCGGACGACCTTTCCGCGAAGGTCAGGAATGCTGAGGCAGCCTTCCCAGTCCTCCTCCCGCTCTTCCGAAACTACCGCCAGCAGGGGGTTTATCAAAACCTGAAACTGGGTGGGCTCCTGGCCCTGTACGCGGAGGCCACCCACTTCCCCAATGATGGCGATTTGAAACGGTTCGTGTACCTGCGGGGCAGCCAAGCCAACCCCTCCGTACTCGCGTACAGTTGCGATCATGTCTTCGATCAAGCGCCGAATCCGATGGCTTCCGAGCGCCTCGACAGGGACCGGCTGAGCGAGTTGTCTGAGTACTGGGTTGCCCAACTTTGCAACTTTGAGGATCGCCATGGTTTTGCTCAACACCTCGATTGGGGATTGTCGGCGGGAGGCTTGCTCAGTTTGCTGCCCGCCCTTTGTTGGAATGCTTCTTCCAACTAGGTCTTTAGCGGGCGTCACCCGGTTCATCCTTGGGCAGCGCCGGTTCAAAACAGCGTCGACAACGAGCTTCGTAGGTTCCTGTGGCCCCAACGAGAACCCGATCTGAACTTTCGACCAGCCTTTGGGTGTAGTTCGCAGGATTGCCGCATTTCATGCAGATCGCCAGGGTTTTTTCGATGTACTCCGCAATGGCCATCAGTTGCGGCATCGGCTCGAAAGGCCTGCCGAGGTAGTCCTTGTCCAGGCCCGCGACGACAACCCGCTTCCCAAGATCTGCCCGCTGGTTGCAGACTTGCACCAACTTGCCGTCGAAGAATTGCGCCTCGTCGACCCCAATGACCTCGGCCCGCCAGTCAATTCTTTCGAGAATCTCGTCTGCGGAGGCCACGGATTCGGATTTCAGCCGCATTTCACTGTGCGAGACCAGATGATCCTGGCTGTAGCGCTGATCGATTCTTGGCTTGAAAATCTGGACGCGTTGCCGTGCGATCTGGGCACGTCGCAGCCGCCGGATGAGCTCTTCGGTCTTGCCACTGAACATGCTGCCGCAAATGACTTCAATCCAGCCGACCGTGCCTTGTCGCATGGGTTCATACCGTAGTGAATTCCGAGATACCTGTCAAACCGGCTAGAGGGCAGCTCTGGCAAAGCTCGCCCCTTAGGCCGACAGATCGGGGCAAGGTCTGTTGAAGTCTCGTAAGTCCATGAGTTGAGGTTGAGACCTTGTTGACGTGCGCGCCACTGATTTGGCTCACACGGCCTTATTGGTAGCCCGGCCGCCAGGGAGGCTCACGACATTGACGGGGTCGTGGATCACCGAGAAAAGCTGTGGACAAATCAAAGGGTCGGAATACAATGAAACACCTCATCGTGTTTCCGTTTCCATACACCCGCATGCTTGGTGTGACGAGGATGCGCTATGGCCGCAGACAAGAAAATAGATCGTCGCACAGTGATCAAGAGGGTTGCGGTTGGCGTCGGTGCCGCGTCGGGTCTCCCGGTCCTTGACAATCTGGCTGCCGCTCAGAAACACCAACATGGCGCGACGACGCCTCGAGTAGCTGAGAGTGCTGCCAAAGCCCCGTCTTTCTTCAACAGGCACCAGTACGCGACGATTACGCGATTGGCATCGCTCATTATTCCTACCGATGAAACCCCCGGCGCATTCGAGGCCAAGGTGAACGAATACATTGACCTGGTTGTCGGGGAATCCCCGTTCGAGATTCAGAAGATTTTTCTGGATGGCATGGCATGGCTCGACAAGGCCAGCCAGCAGCGCTACAAAAAGAAATTCGTGAATCTTCCGAATGCGCTACAAACCCGCCTTCTGACTGAAATCAGCCGGATCAAGAACCCGGGTGCCGTCGAAGTAGTCCAAGCGAAGTTCTTCAAGGCCATCAAGGATATGACTATCGATGGCTTCTACACTTCAAAGATTGGAATCGAGGAACTGGGCTACGTAGGAAACACGGTCCTAGACGAGTTTCCCGGCTGCACCCACCCAGAACACCGGGGCTGATCAGACACGACCAGCCTGCCCGGTCGGCCTGGGGATCTCGACCTCCATTTCAGGAAACCCACAGCGGCCCGGGCTGCGCCTGCGCTTGTGGACCCGGCCCGAGCCGCCAAAGGGTCTGGCACGCTGTCCATGACGACGCCGAGTCAATCTCAGAGCCGCCTGCTGCGCGAGTTGAGAGCGTGGGACCTAACGGCGATCGGGATTAACGGTGTTATTGGAGCGGGCATCTTCATCCTTCCGGCCACCGTGGCTCAGTTGTTGGGCTCCGCCGCTCCGCTGGCATATTTGTTAGCGGCGGTTGTGGTCTGTCTCGTGGCACTGTGTTTCGCCGCGGCCGGGAGCTCCTTCACCTCGGCGGGTGGTCCTTATCAATCATTGCCAAAGTACTTGCTTAATCTAATCGAATCGAGTATAGTACGGGGCATGCGACGAACTAAGAAGACTCCTACTCAGAAGGACCACGGCCCCGTCAAAGTCGGAGGCCGATGAGGCGCAAGACTTGGGGACCGAGGCGGGCGCAATGGCGGAGCGCAGGGGCGATGTAGCGGGCACCGGCCATACGGAGCAGCGAGATGGCCAAGTTGCGCAGAGAAGCCATGACCTGTGCGCCCATCCCTTTGCGGACTTGGGAGCGGTCTTCGTCAAAGGTGACATCGCGGACCCAATGGAGGCGGTT
This sequence comes from Acidimicrobiia bacterium, assembly GCA_016871215.1. Lineage (GTDB taxonomy): Bacteria > Acidobacteriota > Terriglobia > Versatilivoradales > Versatilivoraceae > VFZK01. The sequence continues at coordinate 2,972 of VFZK01000008.1, forward strand.
TTCAATCGACCAATGGCCCCGGCTCAAGCTGAGCAAGCGAGCCGGAGTCGCTCGCTGGAAAAAGTTCGATGCGTTGCTCGCATAAAACGATACACTAGTTTGAAGTCTCTTGGGGTCGGCGGATGAGGAAACCGGAAGGGTTTTCAGGACTTCACAGCGGATGGTGTCAGAGCAACGCTTCGAACTCGTCGAACCCAAGGCAGCTTGCTCGGGCCCGTTCGCTTGAGACTCGAAGAGCGGTAATGCGTTCCATGATTCAAAGAACAAGGTCCATGATTCAGGAGAACAAAAAGGAGAACATCAACATGCTATTCGGGGTTGGTAAGCAACATTTAGTTGCCAGCTTGTTTGCCCTTTGCTGTCTTGCCCCAGGCCTTTGGGGCCAAGTGGAACGGGGCACGATTTCGGGCACTGTCAACGACAGTAGTGGCGCGGCCGCAGTCGGAGCGGAGATCGTGGTCTCAAACCCTTCGACCGGATTTGAGTTTAAGACCGCGAGTAGCGGGGACGGGCAGTTTGTCGCACCCAATCTGATCCCGGGAACGTACAAAGTGTCGGTGACACTCGCCGGCTTTAAGAAAGTCGAACGCGGAGATCTGGTCGTGCGCCCCAGCCAGCGGCTGGCGGTCGACCTGGTGCTCGAGGTTGGAGAAGTGACGCAAACGGTTGAGGTTACGGGTGAATTGGCGCCGTTGCTTACAAGTGAGACCGCCACGGTGTCAACCGTGATCGAGTCTCGGCAGGTCACTGAGTTGCCAACAATCGACAGAACGATGTTCAATCTCGCCCCACTGATGGCGGGTGTCACCGTTGCTAACACGCAGGCTAACTCGATCAACATTCCGGACAATGCGCGCGTTGCCATGGGAATTAATGCAAATGGCCTGGGAGCTGCTGCGATCAACAATTTTACCCTGGATGGAGTGAACAACACGCAGGTGTCGGCGACCAGCTCCTATCAAGGCGTTCTGCCGCCGATTGAGGCCATACAGGAATTCTCGATCGATAGTAGCAACGCGTTGCCAGAGTTGGGAAGGGGCGGGACGAACATCCGCGTCACGCTCAAATCGGGCACCAACAACTTTCATGGCTCGGTTTTTGAATTCCACCGCAATGCGGCGTTGAATGCGCGCAACTTTTTCGATCGAAAAACTCCAGGGACAGATCGGGAGAAGCCGAACTACATTCAGAACCAGTTCGGTGCGACAATCGGAGGACCGATCATCAAGAACAAGACGTTCTTCTTCGGAGATTTTCAAGGCGTGCGTCAGCGAGAGGGCCGCACCTGGGTCTCGACGGTCGCGGCTTCGCCGCTAAGAACGGGCGACTTCAGCGGAACCTCGCAGATTATCTACGATCCCGCGACATGGGATCCCGTCACCAGGACCCGCCAGCCGTTCCCGGGAAATCGGATCCCGGCAAACCGAATCAATCGCGTCTCGCAGAATATCCTGAAGTTCATGCCCTTTCCCACCGGCGCGGTGAATGCGTTGGGTCAGGGTATTCTCAACAGCTCGTCGGTCATCCGGCGCACCCAGGACTCTTTCGACGTCAAGATCGATCACACAATGACGGAGAAGGACTTTGTCGGAGGCCGCTTCAGTTGGGGCCGCGCACACGCCCGCATCCCAGGGGCCTGGAGCGACCTTCCGGGAGACCCTCCCGCTGCTCAGGGCGGGGCCTTGCAGACGGCGGGGGCTTCCCAGTATTTGCCGGCTAACGTGAGCAATCCGGCCGCAAATCTGGGTTTGCAGTGGATTCGCAACTTCAGCCCGACGACGATCAACGAAGCGCGCATCTCCTGGATGAGGGCCGGCGCCGACGCGACGCCGCTGGGTAACGGGATTAATTACGGAACTCAGCTGGGTATCCCCAATTCCAACGTCGATGACATTAACTCTGGCTTCCCGACTCAGAGTATCGCAGGACTGTCCCAGATGGGTGAGGCTGGGGCTATGCCGCTCACCACGATCGAGAACTCGTATCAGGTTCTCGATAACGTCACGATGGTTCGTGGATCCCACACCTTCAAGGTCGGTACAGACATTCGATTGAACCGGCAGACGTTCATCCAGCTTCTGGGCGGCAACGCGGGAGGCAGTTTCACCTATAACCAGTTTATGACAGGGGACCCCAAAAATCCAAACGCCAGCGGGAACTCGTTTGCGTCATTTCTTTTGGGGATTCCGGCTTCGGGCGCCTTGAAACGAGTCTCCGGCACCGCGGGCATGCGATGGCAGGAATACTCCTGGTACTTTCAGGACACCTGGAAGATGACCCCAAAATTCACCTGGACCTACGGACTTCGCTACGAGCTGTTTACACCTGAAGTCGAGGTGGCCGATCGGATGTCGAACTTCGACTACCGTGCAGGTACACTGGTGGTCCCCAAACAGGGCGGCAGCGACCCGGCTCTTTCGACGCGCGCACTCGTCGCTATGAACAAGAAAAACTTTCAGCCCCGCTTAGGCTTGGCCTATCAACTGGACCAAAAGACGGTCCTGCGTTCGGGCTTCGCGATCGTGTCAGGGATGGGCGTTTCGAAAGCCTTTGGTTTCATGAGCGGGAACGCGCCGTTCGCTGGAGGTTACAACTTCTTCAATGCCGACAATCCACAGCAAATTGATCGAACCTTGGACCAGGGGTTTATCCCCACCGTCGCGTTCAATCCCGTCAGCAACCCTGGACCTCTCGTCTGGGCCAATGATCCCGATGGCCCCCGTGGGTACACCCAACAGTGGTCGCTGGGCATTCAACGCGAGTTGGCCTCTAATCTTGCGCTGGAGGTGAACTATGTGGGAAGTACCGCGATGCATTTACAAGGACCGGGCACTTCGCCAACGCCAATTAATGCAGCCAGGCCGGGTACGGGGTCGCCTGCAGTGAGGACGCCGTACTTCAACACGCTTCCCAACGGCCCCAATATGTGATATTTTGCATGGCGCAACCATTACAGCTACCAATCCATGCAAGCCACCTTGACCAAGCGCTTCTCGGCTGGCTTGGCTTTCCAGTCAGCCTACACCTGGTCTCACAACATCGGCACGATAAACACCCCATATCAATCGATTGGTAGAGACTATCTAAAAGCGAGTGCTTTGGAACAAGATATTGCCAATACCGAGATTAACGCGCCGCAGCGTTTCGTTGCCAACTGGCAATGGGAACTTCCGTTTGGAAAGGGCAAGAAGTTTGGCAACAGTTGGAGTTCGGCTGTGGATGGCATCCTTGGGGGCTGGCGCTTCGCCGGTGTCTTAGCCTTCCAAAGCGGTTCCCCATTTACGGTGACGGGCGGAACTAATGTCCCGAATCGGATTTGTGATGGCCAGAAGCCACCAGGAGGCCACACGGTGCAGACGTGGTTTGACACCAGTTGCTTTGTCTTGCCCACACCCGTTACAGATCCGGTGAGAGGTGGGGTGTTTACACCTGTTGGCAATTCGGGCTACAACATTTTGAGAGGCGATGGGATTCGCCAGAACGACCTGTCCGTGACGAAGTTTTTCAACATCGGCGGAGAGGGCCGTCAATTGCAGTTCCGGGCCGAGTTCCTGAACGCTCTGAATAACCCTCAGTTCCTCTTGCCGCTTTCCAACATTCAGTTGGGTACCGCAGGACTTGTTACGGTGGCCAATCCAGCCCGGAATATCCAGTTTGCCATCAAGTACAGTTTTTGATCGCTGATGGGGTTATTCAGGGGTCTCGACTACAATGCGGCTCTCGAAGTTCGGGAGCCGCTTTTGTGTTTTCTGGCTGTCGTCGACTGCCGGCGAGCTTTGCGTAGCTCGATTGGACATTCATGAGGCGCCGGCTGCCGTTTCGCGTTCGTAGTGAAGCACGCCAGTGCTTCCCAAGCAGATGGCCCAGTCCGCGACGCAGAACGTTCCCAACCCGCCGAGCCAGAGCGCCAGAGGACTGGCGCACTCCACAACTGGCAGAACGCCCTAATGAGATTTGCAGCATATCGTGACGAAATTGTCTGTTCTCCGATCCATGTCATGATCCTGGGTCCCATTCCCCTTGTCAGAGCGCGGGAGGACTGGCCCTCTCCAAAAGAGCATGCGCCAGCAGTTCGCGAAGCGTCTTGGACTGCGGCAGTCCTCTGCCGCTTTCAGGCCGCAAAGTACGCTCTGCCGCAGGAGTTCCTTGAAGTGTCACTATGAATGGTAATGCTCAGTAATTGGCGCGCCAGAAGTGCAGACCGAATGGAAGAGTTCTGTGGAACGTCTAGGCTTGACACCAAGCGTGGCTCAGGTTGCAGGACTACGTTGCTTGTTCGGATTCGCAAGCTCATTCTGTTGACGGCTGCCCTGGGCTTGGCGCTGGGGCTGGCTTTGGCCCCTTCCTACCCGACGCAAACGTCTCGAAGTTCCGATCCCAGCCACGCTCACCACAAGCGCAAGGATCCGAAGCAGAAACCTGCCGGAGCGGGAACGCCCCAACGGGGACCGGCACATGACCGCATGCTCCAGGCTCTTCAGGAAATCGCCGCACGCGGCGCTCACGAACACCCCTTCATGGGCGACGGACGTGTCCAAGAACTCAGCCGCCAGCTGGCTGATCTGGAAGCGCCTTCTTCCGAGCCGGCGACTCCGCCACAACGGAGTGATATCAAGCGCTGGCAGGTCCTGCTCGACCTCGGAGTGGCGGAAGTGCGGCTGGGCAGGCAGCAAGCTGGAGTCGAACATCTGCTGGCCGCTTATCGACTTCTGCCCAACATCGGACCCAATCTCCAGCAGACCCAGATAGACAAGACGATCTTCGAGCTCGGAGTCGGCTACCTGCGCATGGGCGAGACCCAGAACTGCGCACTTCACCACAATACCGAGAGCTGTGTTCTTCCGCTGCGTGGCGGTGGAATCCATAAGCTGCGGGAGGGTTCAACCAATGCGATCCAGTATTTCACGGAGCTGCTGGAGAACTCCTCTCCCGAAGACGCCTACCGGTACCACTACCCTGCCCGCTGGCTGCTGAACATCGCCCACATGACCTTGGGCCAGTATCCCCACTACGTGTCAGAGCGATTTCGCATTCCCTGGTCGGGCTTCGAGTCCCAAGCCTCGTTTCCGCACTTTCGCAACGTGGCGACGAATGTGGGACTCGACACGTTCAACTTGGCCGGCGGGGTCATCGTCGACGACTTCGACGGTGATGGCGACTTGGACATCGTGACCTCGACCTGGGACATTGCCGGATCCATGCATCTGTTCGTCAATAACTCGGATGGAACCTTCGCAGACCGAAGCCGAGAGGCGGGCCTCGATGGCTTGTTGGGAGGGCTAAACCTGCTGCAAGCTGACTATGACAACGACGGAAGGCCGGACGTTCTGGTACTGCGGGGCGCCTGGGCTGGTAGGGCGGGCCAGCATCCGAATTCGCTTTTGCGGAACCTCGGCAATGGCGTCTTCGAGGACGTTACCTTTGCGGCCGGATTGGCCGAGGTGAACTATCCAACCCAGACAGCAGGCTGGGCGGACTACGACAATGACGGCGATCTGGACCTCTTCATCGGCAATGAGTCTGACGATAACCTTCGGGCTCCTTCGCAGCTCTTCCAGAATCAGGGGAACGGCACCTTTCGAGACGTTGCGGCCGAAGCGGGAGTGAAATTCTACGCGTTCACCAAAGGAGTCTCCTGGGGAGACTACGACGGAGATCGCTTCCCCGATCTGTATGTTTCCAACTACAAATCCACGAACCGTCTTTTCCGGAATCAGGGCAACGGAACCTTCAAGGATGTCACTTTCCTGTCGGGCGTTGCCTACCCCAAGAACAGTTTTCCCTGCTGGTTCTGGGACTACAACAACGACGGCTTTCTGGACTTGTTCGTTTCGAGCTACGACGGGACGATTGGGCATCAGGCTCTCTACCGTCTCGGCCGCCCTCCACTCTACGAGAAAGCTTGTCTTTACGAAGGGGATGGAAAGGGAGGCTTTCGCGAGGTGGCCGAGGAACGCGGGCTGGGGATTCCGATGCAGCCGATGGGCTGTAATTTTGGAGATCTAGACAACGACGGCTACCTCGATTTCTATCTCGGAACCGGCGATCCTTCGTTTGGCAGCATCGTCCCTAATCTGATGTTCTTAAACATTGCCGGCCAGAAATTCGCCGACATCAGCGTAGCGGGAGGTTTCGCTCATCTTCAAAAAGGACACGCCGTCGCCTTTGCGGACCTGGACAATGATGGCGACTTGGATGTCTTCGAAAAGATGGGAGGAGCCTATCCCGCTGACGCCTACATGGACGCCCTGTACGAGAATCCGAGAATGGGAAATGACTGGATGGCCGTCCAACTCGTGGGACGACAATCCAATCGATCGGCGATCGGCAGCCGAATCCGAGTCCAGATTGAGGAGGACGGCAGGAGTCGCTCCATTTACCGTCACGTCAACTCTGGTGGCAGCTTTGGAGCCAATCCGTTGCGACAGACCTTCGGATTGGGAAAGGCCCAGGCTGCCCGGCTCGTCGAGGTCTTCTGGCCGAAGACCGGCAAGACGCAGACCGTGATAAACCCACCTGCAGGCCTGCTCGTCCAAATCGTCGAGGGTGAAGAGGGCTACACAAAGTTATCTCTGAAGCGCTTTAGGTTTTGACTTCGAGTCTCTGAAGAAGTCGCTCACTGGGCGCCAGTCGGGCAGCTGGCCAAGCCAACTGGCTGGTTTGCTCATGCGCTTGTAGCGCCGCACACCAGTGCGGCCATGAGTAGCACTGGCGCGCTTCACTACAAACGGTCAAGTGCGCCACTGCGTGCGGCACTTGGCCTAGACTTGGTCTAGGCCAGCGCATACCATATCGTCATTCCCGCGAAAGCGGGAATCCAGTCTTACTGTGGGTACCGGTACTTGCGGGTTAGCCCCAACCATTCCTGGGCTCCCCCCCGGCTTGCTATCCGCCGGGGTGACGACCTTGCTCGGGAGTGACGGCTTCGATGTGGCATGGGTATCTTGCCGGTGCAGAACTAGCATGTAGAAACTCCAGAGTGCGCCACGGTCGTGGCGCACTACAAACACGAATGGCGGCATCCGTGCCGAATGGAGATAACAAGACCCTGAACCCTTAGATCCCCTTGTGGCATACTCCTTCGAGAGGCCGCCGTTCAGAAATCTGGACCCTGCACACGGCGCTGCGAGAATCGAGTTAGCGAGGCCGAAGACTGATGATCCCCGAACGCTTGTCTAAGATGCGCTTCGCCTGTCTCGTCGCATGTTCCTTGTGCGGGTCGTTCCTCTCTTCTCCGACCAGCGCGTTGAGCAGCCCTCAAACGGCGGCTATTCAACTGGGCGAAGCTGAGAAGCTGGCCAGGGAGGGAAAATTCGCAGAAGCAGAAGCGTCGCTGCGACGGCTGATTGCTCGCAAGGCATCTGCGGATGCGTTCCACATGCTGGGATACGTCTCTGAACAGCAGGGCCGCCTGGATCAAGCCGAGACTGCCTATAACCAGGCCCTCAAGCTGAGCGCCGGAAGACCTTTTTCCATCGCCAGGCTTGGAATTGTTTACGGCAAGAGAGGGAAACACGCAGAGTGCATTGCCACTTTGGAAACCTTGCAAGGATGGGTTAGCAACGACCCGGAAGCGCTGTTTTTCATGTGCCGGGCTTATCTGGAAAGCGGCAACAAACCCAAGACTCTTGAAACCGCCGGGATGATCGAGCATTGGGAAGAGAAGGATCCTGGGGCGCTTCTGTCCGTTGGAAGACTACTCGCGTCCAAAGATCTGTACGAACAGGCAGTGCCCCTCTTGAAGAAGACCGTGCAGCGAATGCCGCAATCGTCCGAGGCTCATTACAGTCTGGCTTTTGCTCTCGTCAAGATGCGCAAATATGGAGAAGCCTCTACCTACCTCGAAACGGCCAACAAACTCGATCCAACGGCGCCCAAGATCTTATTGCTTCAGGCTCTCGTGTTCCTGGATGAAGGCCAGTTCGCGAAAGCAAAGGACTTCATTCGTGAAGCCCAGGCGCTTAAGCCTGACGACAAATTCGCGGCCTATTTATGGGGCCGCGTCCTCATCGAGGAAGGCAGCTACAAAGAAGCGATCAAACTGATCAGCGGCCTGATCGCCACCGGCTTTGAGGACCCGAATGCTCATTTGTCGTTGGTCATGGCCTTTCGGAAGAATGGAGAACTTCAGAAGGCGCTCAACCACGCCCTGAAAATGACGCAGCTTTTCCCAAAAAATTCTTCGGCGCACCTGCGCGCAGGTCTGGAACTCGAGTTCCTGGGCGAGTACCAACAAGCTGAACAATTCCTGAGAAACGCCATCGCCTTGTCACCTGCTGATCCTGAGATATTGACAGCGGCTAAGTTCACTTTGGCGACGATCTCGATCAAGGAAAGTAAAGATGCCGAGGCAGCGCGACTGCTGGAAGAGGTGATCCGTGCTAACCCCAGGGACGTCCAGGCTCGCGTAGAACTGGCAGACCTCCAGAGCAAGGCGGGGCAGGATGAAGCGGCGATGAAAATTCTGCAAGAGGCTCTGAGTTTTGACTCGCAGAACAAGCGCACCCACTTTTTGCTGGCCAAGGTTCTGACCAAACTCGGCAAATCCGCAGAAGCCGAACAACACTTCAAAGCCTTCGAAGAGCTGGAGAAAGCCGCCGCCGGAGGCGCACAGAACGCCAAGCCGAAGGCAGACACGCCGAGCACCAAATAGCTCCGCAACACAACCGGTGTCCCATCGTTCTCGCCCGGTTGGCGAGAAAATCCGGGCTAGTCGCTTCGAGCTCGGGAAGAGTCAGAATCGGCCTTCCGCGATATTGCTCGGGCAGTGCGCTGCCGCAAGCTTCGGTCGTTCGTCATCGTCTTCCGGGTTAACTTGGTGGCGTGCAGAAGTTCTCGATACTTGCGATGTATTGGGAAGACGAAGATAAGCTTGGTGGTTTCTTGGCGCTGGTGATAGCGGTCCATTCGGCCGCGGCCGGCAGTCTCTCCCAAGCAGATCCAGTTCGCAGCGCGATAGCTGGTTCCCCGGAACCGCGTGGAATCGACCAGCGTTTCCAGCAACACCGGGCGATAGCCGTAATGGCGCTGCCAGTCGAGAGGGAGCTGGCGTGTGGCGCAGGACAGGATGGCAGAAGCCAGTCCTTTGACTTGAACCCAGGGAAGGATGAGAAACCGGCTGTTGTTGACCAGGTATTGCAGGTTGCGCTTTCGCTGGGTGGCGTTCCATCCAATCCAGCGATCGCGCGCCGCCATCTTCCAGCCCGGACTGCTCCACAGCAGACAGGCCAGAAGGCGGCCATCCCGCGACTCGATGAAGTAGCGCAGGTTCGCGCCGACCGGAGTACGATAGCCAAGATAGTGATAGCGCTGAATGAGCTGGCGGAACAGGCGGCCCTCGGACGGGCTGACTAAGCGGACCGTCAAGGGTTGCAGATCGGCGGTGGTGGCATGAATCGGCGGCTGCGTATCACTCATGCCAGTCAGGGCGAGAATGCGAGGCCCACGCTTCCCAGAGTGGCGCAGGGCAGGCAAGCTTAAGAAGCCTTCGTCGCGCAGGCGTTCCAGCAGCAGGCGGCATTCATGGTTTTTCAGGCGGCCGTTGGGCCGCTTCCAATCGAGCCATTGGCAGACGGTGCGGGCAATCTCGGTGATACCGAGGGCGGCATAATCGTTTGCGGCTTGCCGCATCAGGTCGAGGTCTTCTGTCGAAAACCTGCGTCCGGAATAGGTGAGAGCGACAGTCATAGAGCTAGGGTGTGCCGGCTATGAAGACCTTCGAGGAACCCGTTGAGACCGGAGTTTTCGACCCAACGTTCATCGCAGGCAGTTCGTTCGTTGTTCTCCGAAGCGCCCACGATTGGCCAGCGACCGCGCCGTTCCATCGGGGGGCCCGGTGCAAACTCTCAGGACGCCGAAACGCGAAGCGGCTCACGATTTCACCGCCAGCATCGCGTCGACGGGCTGTCCAGTAGTGCGATACTCGAACGCCGAGAAGCCGGCTTCGCGCGCCAAGCTCTCGTATTCTGATGCAGAGCGTTCCTTGCCTTCCGTGCAGAGCAGCATGTTCAGCGACTGAAGATAGGTCGTGACCGGGCCATCGCGCTCTTCGTTCAGCAGCCTCTCGCAGATGAGCAAGCCACCTCCGGTGGGCAGCCGGTCGCAAATCTTGCCGAGTAGAAATCGAACTTTGTCCTCGGACCAATCGTGCAGAACGCGTCCGGCGCTATACAGGTCGGCCTCGGGCAGCGCGTCGGTGAAGAAATCGCCGCTCTGGACTCCGATGCGATCCTGCAGGCCGGCCAGCTCCACGTAACGGCTGGCCGTTGGCGTGACGGTAGCGAGATCGAAGACCGTGGCCCGCAGTTCCGGATAACGGCGGCAGGCGGCAATCGCCAGATGTCCGGTGGCGCCTCCCAGGTCAGCCATGTGGCGAAAACGCCCGAGGTCGAAAGCCGCCACCACGGCCGGTGAGCTCAGCAGACCGTGGCCGTGCATTCCAGCCAGAAACGTTTGCTTGTCTCTTTCCGTGGCGAAGAGATGATCGAAGATCCCTTCGGTGAAGCCGAATTCCTGTTCCCAGCGATGAGTCCCTTCGCGCACCGCGTCTTCGAGGTGCCGCCACAGGCGGAAGCTGATGCGATCGGAGTACAGCAGGTAGCCACTCAGCGTTTCTGGGCTTGCCATCCGAAGAAATCGCGTCGCCACCGGCAGGTTGTAACAGAGTCCACCGCTTCGCTTCAGCAGCCGCAGGCCCGTGCAGACACCCAGAATGCGCTCGAGAGCGCCCGCATTGCAGCCCAGAGTCTCCGCCAGCGACTCGCAGCTTGCCGGCTGACGATGAAGCTGATCGAATACACCGAGCGAGACGGCCGTGAACACCGCTTTGGAGGCTCGAAAACCATCGGCGAGGTTGAGAACAACGAGCGCATCAGGGTCGGGCTGAGGAAGTTCAGGCTTGTCTGGCATCGGCTCGCTCCGGTGGCAATCCATGGGCACTGATCGCGTTCGCTAGGCAGACGAGCAGAGACGAACCGTGTCCGGACCAGGCGCGTCTGCGGCCAAAGGATGTTGTGAACATCTCAAGCCTGCCACGCAGGTCTCGGCGAAGCCTTGAACTCGGCTCGCCCTCGTCTGCTACTCCGAGGAAAACGTTGCCAATCGATGATATTGACGAAGTCATTCAAAATCTAGATCGAATTATCGCGCAGGCGGCTGCCTCCGGAAGCCGCCTCGGATACTTTCCAGCGTTGTACCGCAAGGTCACGGTGCAAGTCGCGCGCGGCATCGACGACGGGCATTTCGAAGATGGCCGTCGCATGGAACGTCTAGACATTCTGTTTGCAAACCGGTACTTGGAGGCGTTCGAACGCTATGGCCAGGGGAAGGCGGTGCCGGCCTCGTGGCGGCTGGCCTTCGACGCAGCGGGAGAGTGGTGGCCGATCGTACTGCAGCACTTGTTGCTGGGGATCAATGCCCACATTAACCTCGATCTGGCTGTCGCGGCGGCTGAAGCTTGTCCGGGCCCAGAGCTGGCGGGGCTTAAGAACGATTTCGATCGAATCAATCGCATTCTCGCAGCACTCGTGGATGATGTGAAGGCGGAGCTGACAACCATCTGGCCTCTGCTTGGATGGCTCGATCGCCTTTCAGGCGCAGCCGAAGATGTTCTGATCAACTTCAGCATGACGAAAGCCCGCGATTGCGCCTGGCAGGCAGCCGAGCGGCTGGCTGCAACTGCCCCGGCGCAGCGAGGCAGCATCGTCGAAGAACTCGACTCGCAGGCGGCTGCCATTGCCAGAGTGGTAAAACGGCCTGGGGTCGTAGCAGGGACAGTCACCCGGCTGATTCGCCTCGGCGAGCGCAAGACCGTGCGCGAGGTGATCGAGATCTTGAGCCGATAACGCAGCATCGAACCGATCCACAGACTTTTCTTTTCAACGGAGGTTACGAACTTGAAAACCCGGTTTCGTGTGTGTCTGCTGCTTCTGCTTTTCGTGAACACGGCTCCCGCGGCAGATTTTCCGCAAGCCGAGATCTCGAATGGACGCGTTCTTGCAAAGCTCTATCTTCCCGATGCGCAAAATGGCTACTACCGGGGAACGCGCTTCGACTGGTCGGGTGTGATCGCCAGCCTCGAATGCAATGCCCACAGCTATTTTGGCAAGTGGTTCGAACACTATGATCCGAAACTGCACGACGCCATAACCGGCCCGGTGGAGGAGTTCTTCACAAATGGAGCTGGTTTGGGTTACGCCGAAGCCAAGCCGGGTGAGACGTTCGTCAAGATCGGTGTGGGCGCGCTACGCAAACCTGCCGAGCCGAGCTACAGTTCATTCAATACCTATGAGATTGTGGACTCGGGAAAGTGGCGTGTGAAGAAGGACAAGGATTGGATTGAGTTCACTCATCAGCTCGCCGATACGGCTGGCTATGCCTACACCTACCGCAAGCGAGTGCATTTACCAAATGGCAAACCGGAGCTCGTTCTTGACCACAGCCTGAAGAACACGGGGCGGAAGGCGATCGCGACCCACACGTACAACCACAACTTCTTCATGTTGGACGGCCAGCCGTCTGGTCCGGATTTCGTCGTGAAATTCCCGTTCGATCTGCGCGCCACGAGCGATTTGAAAGGTTTGGCCGAGACTCGCGGAAAGGAGCTAGCCTATCTTCAAGAGCTGCAGAAAGGACAAACGGTGTTCACGTACCTCGAGGGCCACGGCAGCAGCTCGCGGGACTATGACATCCGGGTGGAGAATCGGAAGACCGGCGCGGGAGTGAGACAAACAGGCGACCGCCCGTTGTCGAAGTTCGTCTTCTGGTCCATCCGTAGCAACATTTCTCCAGAGCCCTACATCGAGATGCACATTGAGCCGGGGAAAGAAGAGAGATGGATGATCCGTTACGAGTTTTACCAGCTCCCAACGGTTGGAGCGAAATGACAGAAGCCGATCGCAAAGGCCGGAGAGCTTTCGATCATGTTGCCGGATTGGGCGCCGCGCCACACGGATCTTTCGCGGGGATCTCCAAGAATAGCCTCACACTGTCGCCTTCCACGGGAACCCGCGGCCGTTCGTAGTGAAGCACGCCAGTGCTTCACATCGCCGCACTGGCGTCCGGCACTACAAGCACGTGAGCCTCACAGAGAATGTGCAAACTTCAACGTTCCCGCAAACGCGGAACCCAGCGAGCTTCATTCACGAAGTTAGTGGGCCACAGCCTGAGAGTCATCTCTCGCGACAGCCGTGCTCATCGGAACAAGGCCTCGGAGTGAGCACGGAACATCGATCATAGGTACGTCATTTTCGCTCTGAGCGGCTGAGTTTCTTGATAGAATTCCTGAAACCCGGCACGTGTCGCAGCAAATCGACGCAGGTGAGCACCCTTCACAAGCGCATGGACCTAAGGCCTTTACGACGGGCTTCAGCTAGATGGTGCGGAGTGATGTTGTTGGTATCTGCCAGCACCATGGCGCAGAACATCGACCTCTCCAAACTGCATCCCGCGGCCGTCAGGACAGTCCATTTCGTCAACGACATCCAACCTCTTTTGGAGAGATCTTGCCTGAAATGCCATTCCGCCGAGCTATCGATGAGCGGCTTGCGCCTGGATGATCGCGAGCCTGCCCTGAAGGGTGGGGATCTGGGAGTGGATATTCTTCCCGGCGACAGCGCCCGCAGCCGCTTGGTTCAACTCGCGGCGCGGCTTGTTCCGGCGCTGGAGATGCCTCCAAAAGGACAGGGAGAGCCACTCACCACGGACGAGATTGCCTTGCTGCGCGCCTGGATCGATCAAGGCGCACCATGGCCCAATGGGCTCGCTCTTCAGACTCGGACGAAGACGGTTCCGGGATCGCCGGTTGGCGCGCCGGGCAGTCACGCTCTACCGCCCGCTTCGAACCGGAAAGTGGACTTCGTCAAAGACATCCGCCCACTGCTGGCTGGCAAGTGTTATTCCTGCCACGGACCCAGTCAACAGAAAGGGCAATTGCGCTGGGATGTGAAGGCGAGCGCGGCCAAGGGTGGTATCTCGGGACCGGCGTTCGAACCGGGCCGCAGCGCGGAAAGCCTGGTTGTTCGGCTGGTGGCAGGTATGCAGCCTGATCTCGTGATGCCGCTTCAGGGAGAGCGGCTGTCGCCGTCCGAGATCGGATTGCTGCGCGCCTGGATCGACCAGGGTGCTCAGTGGCCCGACGGTCTTGATCCCAAGGGTTACACGGCTCAGCCTGTGCATTGGGCCTACCGGCCTTCGGCAAAGACCGTGCTGCCTCGACCAAAGGGAGGTTCCTGGGCTCGCACTCCGGTCGACCAATTCGTTCTGGCCAAGCTAAAAGAAGCGAAATTGCGGCCATCGCCGGAGGCAGACCGTCGTACTCTCTTGCGCCGGATCACGTACGATCTGACGGGTCTTCCTCCCACGCCCGGCGAAATTCGGGTTTTCCTCGCCGACAACGCTCCCGATGCCTATTCGAAAGTCGTGGATCGCTTGCTGGCAAGTCCGCGCTACGGTGAACACTGGGCCCGTCACTGGCTGGACGTCGTGCACTACGCCGATAGTCATGGGCACGATCAGGACCGGCCTCGTGACAATGCCTGGCCATACCGCGATTACGTGATTCGTTCTTTCAACGAAGACAAGCCGTATGCGCGTTTCGTGAAAGAGCAGCTCGCTGGCGATGTTTTGTTCCCGGATGAACCAGACGCCGCCGTAGCTAACGGTTTTATTGGGACCGGGCCGTTCGATGAGAGTTCAATGATGTCGATCGTCGACGACACGATCGACAAGAAGCGAGCCCAGACGCTGGACCGGGACGACATGGTGATGACGACCATGTCGACTTTTCTCAGCACGACGGTTCATTGCGCGCGTTGCCACAACCACAAGTTCGACCCAATTTCGCAGCGGGAATACTACCGGCTCCAGGCCGTCTTCGCGGGCGTTGATCGCGCCGACCGGCCCTATGATCAGGACCCAGCCATCCATGCGCGACGACAGTCTCTGTTGAAAGAAAAGTGGACTCTGCATGAGCGTCGCCGGAAGATTGACGAGATCGCCGCGAGCCTGGTGAGTGGGGAACTGCAGGAACTCGACTCGCGCATCCAAAGGCTTCAGCGGGATTTCGACGCTCTCGACAAGCTAGCGCCTCAGCTGGCAACCAAAAGTCTCGGCTACCAGAGCCAGGTCGCCTCTTCAGCAGAAGCGGCAAGATGGGTGCAGATCGATTTCGGCAAGCCAGTCACGATCGATCACCTCTACCTTGTGCCGGTTCAGCACGGAAGCACGCTGGGCTTCGGATTTCCGGCGCGATTTCGAGTCGATCTGTCAAACGACCCGCTATTTGCCAGCCGCCATGTGATCGCGGATCACTCCGCGGATTCATTTCCGAATCCACGCACCGCACCGTTTGCGATTCAGAACATCGGCCACGCTGCCCGGTATTTGCGTGTGACTGCTTTTCCTGCGCCGGACAGCCCCAGCTATTGGTTCTTTGCGCTTGCTGAGCTGCTGGCTTTTTCAGGAGAGAAGAACGTCGCGGCCGGCGCCAGAGTGACCGCTCAGGACTCGGTAGAGAATCTGCCGCAATGGAGCAAGGCTGCTCTGGTCGATGGAGCGACGAGCCTTCTGAAGTTCATCGATGGGAATGGAGAACCTGTCGCCTGGGCCGGAGCCGTGAAGCTTCTCCAAGACTCTGGCCAGCGCTGGCAGTTGGACCTCGAAATCAAGAAACGACAGCAAGAACGGAAGGAGCTGGCCGTTTCTTTGCTAGAGCCCACACTCCGAACGGAGCTGGCGAGCATCGAAAAAAAGGTGGCGGAGATCGGCCAGCAACTGGCGAAACTTCCCCCATCGCAGATGGTTTATGCTGGAACCAACGATTTCGCCGACGCTGGCAACTTCCATCCCACGCGTGGCGTGCCGCGCCCGATTCATTTTCTGAAACGGGGTGAAATAACCACACCCGGTGAGCTGGTGTCACCAGGCGCGCTGTCGCTCATTCCAGGGCTCGGAGCGAGTCTTGGACTCGAAAGCAGCACTCAAGAAGGCGCGCGCCGTGCAGCGCTGGCCGAATGGATTAGCGATCCCAAAAACTCCCTGGCCTGGCGCTCCATCGTCAATCGCGTTTGGCACTATCATTTTGGCCGAGGTCTGGTGAACACGCCCAACGACTTCGGGCGCATGGGTGGCTCGCCAAGTCATCCCGAGTTGTTGGACTGGCTGGCAGCGTGGTTTGTGGAGAATGATGGCTCGCTTAAACGACTGCACCGTCTCATTCTGTCCAGCTCGGTGTACAGGCAGTCTTCGCAGGGGAACGCAGCGTACGCCCAGGTGGATGCAGAGAACCGGTATTTGTGGCGGATGAATCGCACCCGGTTGGACGCAGAGTCGGTGCGCGATTCAATATTGCAGGTGACAGGGAAACTGGACGTCACGATGGGCGGCCCTCCGGTGAAGCAGTTCTTTTACGACGACCCCAACGTGGGCGTGACTCCCATCATCGACTACAACCGCTTTGACGTGGACAGCCCGGCGAGTTTTCGGCGCAGCATCTATCGTTACGTCTTTCGCACCGTGACCGATCCGTTGATGGATTCTCTGGACTGTCCCGACGCTTCGCAGCTATCCCCAGTTCGGAACGTTTCTGTTACCGCGCTTCAGGCCTTGACGATGTGGAATAATCGTTTCGTCGTTCGCCAAGCGCAGCATTTTGCGGAGCGAGTCAGCCAAGTGAGCGCGGACCTGGCTTCACAAATCGACGCGGCGTGCGAGCTAGTGTGGGGCCGCCCACCGACAGCGACAGAGGCCAAGGCTTTACAGGGCTATGCGACCAAACACGGCATGGCCAACACCTGCCGTGTGTTGCTGAACGGCAACGAATTCATGTTTGTGAACTGAGAGGCATGAACCGCTTGAAAGCCCGGCTGGCTGGAGCGGTTGGCGGTTTCTGGCGAGCGTCGTCGAGTTCGTAAGTTACTGAGGAATTGCCATGTTTGAACGTTTGAACCAGATCATGATGGAACGGCAGCTCCGAACGCGCCGGGAATTCCTGGCTTCGGTGGGCGGTGGATTCCGAGCGCTCGCTTTGTCGCATCTCCTGCTGCAAGAAGAGCTGCAGGCGCAGGCAGCGCATGGCGGCCAGCCAGACCTGAATGGTGGACTTCACCACCGCGCTAAAGCCAAGCGGGTGATTCAGCTCTTCATGAATGGTGGCGTGAGCCAGCCAGACACGTTCGACTACAAGCCGGGACTGATCAGGTACAGCGGACAGAAGTTCGACCCGGGGCCAGGGCTCAAGGTGGAATCGGTGACCGGTTCGCCCGGCTTCATCGTGATGAAAAGTCCCTACTCCTGGAAACAGCACGGCCAGTGTGGCCGTTGGGTTAGCGAGGTGCTGCCGCAGATTGCCACCTGCGTGGACGATCTGGCGTTTCTGATGTCCATGACCACCGAAACCAACGTGCACGGCCCAGCCGTCTATCAGCAGAATTCTGGATTTAAGCTGCCGGGTTTCCCTTGCCTGGGCGCCTGGCTTTCGTACGGTTTGGGCAGACTGAATGAAGATGTGCCGGCTTTTGTCGTGCTGCCCGATTCGCGAGGACTGCCATACAACGGCCAAGGCAGCTTTTCTTCGGGCTTTCTGCCGGCGGCACACCAGGGGACTTTGGTGCGGGCAACGGCACCGGTGCCGATCAACGATCTGTTTGCGCCGAAGTCAGCGGCGTACATCACCCCGGAAAGCGAGAAAGAAGGGCTCTCGCTTTTGGACGAAATCAATCGAGAGCATCTGTCCCGCTGGCAGGGCGACTCCCGGCTGGAAGCCCGCATCGCTTCCTACGAGCTGGCGGCCAGAATGCAGCTGAGCATCCCGGGCGTTTTCGACCTATCGAAGGAATCGGACGCCACACGCAGACTGTATGGCTTGGACGACAAAGACACGGAAGACTTCGGCCGCAGCTGCCTCATCGCCCGGCGCATGCTCGAGCAGGGCGTTCGCTTCGTCCAGGTCTGGAGCGGCACGAACGGCGCTTCGGGGAACTGGGATAACCACAGCAACATCGTTTCCGAGTTGGGCTTTATTGCCAAGCGCACCGACACGGGCGCAGCGGGCTTATTCAAGGACCTCAAAGCGCGTGGCTTGCTCGACGACACGCTGGTGATCTGGACAACCGAATTCGGGCGAATGCCTTTCAGCCAGGGCAGCTCGGGCCGCGATCACAATGGCGGCACCTTCGTCACCTGGCTCGGTGGTGCTGGAATCAAGGGAGGGGTTTCCCACGGCCAGAGCGACGAATGGGCCTGGAAAGCAGTGGAGAACGTCACGGCCTCCTATGACCTTCACGCCACGATTCTCCATCTGATGGGGATCGACCACCAGAAGCTCACGTATCGACACAACGGCATCGACCGGCGGCTGACCGACGTTCATGGGCACATCATTCGGGAAATTCTGGCTTAGACGGTCTTCTGTTCTCAATTCAACAAACACGAAAGGATAACTATGCTCAAAAGACTCACGACTTGCCTTCTGTTGAACGCCTCGTTCGTACTCGCGCAAACCGCAGCGCCGCCCAGCGGTTCCGCCGACATTCTCCCAGCCGGATCGAAGCTCGAATTGTTGTTTACCGGCGGTGTGCTCACGGAGGGAGCGGCTTCGGCTCCAGACGGCACCATCTATTTTAGTGACATCACCTTTACGGCGATCTCCGGAATGCAGGCAGGCCACATCATGAAGTTCGACCCGAAGACGGGCAAGACCACGGTGTACCGCTCTCCGAGCGGCATGTCGAACGGAATCAAGTTCGACGCCCAGGGACGGATGGTGGTAGCCGAAGGGGCCGACTACGGCGGCCGGCGCGTGACCCGAACCGATATGAAAACCGGCAAAAGCGAGATCCTGGCTGGACTCTTCGAAGGCCGGCCTTTCAATTCTCCCAATGACATTACCATCGACTTGAAAGGCAGGATCTACTTCAGCGACCCCCGCTATTTGGGACACGAGCCGGTCGAGCAGCCCTTCAACGCCGTTTACCGGATCGATCCGGATCGCTCGGTGCATCGCATCATCACCGATGCCGGCAAAGCCAACGGCGTGGCGCTCTCCCCCGACCAGAAAACGCTCTACGTGGTCTCCAACGACAACGGGACCACGGGCATGTTCCGCATTCCTGACGGGACGCCTGTCCTCAAGGGCCGAATGGCGTTGCTGGCCTACGATCTGAACCCGGACGGTACAGCTAAGTTCAGGAAGGTTTTTGTAGACTACGCTCCCGAAGACGGGCCCGATGGGCTCGTGCTAGATGCAGAGGGAAACCTTTATGTCGCCGTCCGTGCCATCAGCCGGCCCGGGATCTATGTCTATTCGCCCACAGGCAAGGAACTGGCTCGCATTCCCACCCCCGTGCTTCCAACCAACGTGGGTTTTGGCCGAGGCGACGAGAGCAAGACGCTTTACGTTACCGCCGGCGGAAATCTCTATCGCATCAAGATGAACAAGCCGGGCTACCAATTGCCCGCTCAGTAGAACCCGATGTGCCGGAAGTCCCGCTGCGGAGAGCCGAAACGCCGGTGATGCGCTGCGACTGACAGCCCATCAGGGGATAAAGCCAGTGGGCGAGTATGGAGCAGGATTTTTGTCGTCCGCGAATGGTGGTCCTTCATCAATCTGTTACCCACGGCTGGTGCCGTGGGTTCTAGGTAACGGCCAGCACACGCCCTGACTGAGGCCAAAGTTCCGGCGAGTGCCTCGCCGCAGGTTGGAGTCAACATGGCGTTTGATGTCTGCGTCATTGGATCAGGACCAGCCGGAGGCGTGTTATCCAAGGAGCTGGCGGAAGCCGGAGCCAAGGTAGCCCTCGTCGAGGCTGGCCGTGTCATCAGGCCCGAAGAGTTCCAGTTTCATGCCTGGCCCTACGAACTGCCTTTTCGCGGAAAGCGCCGGCCGGGAACGCCGCCGCCCGCTTATCCGAAAGAAGTTCGCGAAGCGATTCGCTACGAAGACAGCGACCCGATCGGTGTCGATCGCATTCGCGCCGTCGGCGGACGGAGCATCCACTGGAACGCGGTCGCCTTGCGCTTTGCCGAGCGGGATTTTCGCGAGCGCAGTTTGGAAGGCGTCGAGGAAGACTGGCCGCTCACCTACCAGGAATTGGCGCCGTATTATTCCCATGTTGAGAAAATGATCGGCGTCACCGGTTCGCGCGAGAACCTGGAGATCATCCCGGATGGAGAGTTTCTGCCTCCGCTGAACCTGCGCTGCAGCGAGCAGATCGTGAAGCGCGCCTGCAACAAGATGGGGATACGCATGATCCCCGCCCGCAAGGCGGTTCTCACCCGGCCGTACGACAACCGGCCGGCTTGCCACTATTGCGGCCGCTGCATGGAAGGGTGCGATGTGGGCGCGGTTTTCAGCGTCCCGGTTTCGATGTTTCCCAAGGCCATGAAGACGGGCAATTTCACGCTGCTCGCAAACAAGATTGTGCGCGAGCTTCAGGTCGACCGCGAAGGGAGGGTCAGAAGTGCTTCGGTCATCGATGCCGTCAGCCGGAAAGAGGAAGCGATCGAAGCCTCGATCTTTGCCGTTTGCTGCGGCGCGCCGGAATCGGCCCGCCTGCTGCTGAACTCCCGATCGCCCCAGTTTCCGCACGGCCTTGCCAACTCCAATGACATGGTCGGTCGCTATCTTCATGGCAACGTTGCGGCCAACGTCATCGGCTACCTGGAAGATTTGGCTGGCACTCATCCCATCAATAACGACGGTGCCACCGACCACACCTATATTCCTCGGTTCAATCACCTGTCGGGGAAACAGAACCGTTACAGTGGCGGCTTCCATTTCCAGTTGAATTACGCTGGCTTCCTATTTCCCCATCAGGCAAAGCTGCTCGACGGCTTTGGCAGCGCCTTCAAGAGGGAAGTCCGGAAACTTCAGCCTGGCTTTGTGCAAATGGGATGCTGGGGAAAAGTTCTGGCGCTACCGGAAAACCGCGTCACCGTGGATCGCAACCAGCTGGACGCTTGGGGCATTCCGATTCCCGTGCTGCGTTTTCGGTTTGGCGAAAACGACCTCGCCCTTTGGAAAGACATGGTCGAAAAGGCACGCGAAATCCTGCATGCAGCAGGCGCGCACTGGGTTGTGAACACACTCGAAGCGCCGGCAGGCTTTGGAAGCCATGAGGCTGGAACCGTGCGAATGGGCCATGACAAGCGGACTTCCGTTCTGAACTCGTATTGCCAGGCACACGAGGTGAAGAATCTGTTCGTCGTCGGGGGCAGCGCGTTCACCACTTATCCCGAAAAGAATCCCACACTGACGATCATGGCGCTCGCAGTCCGCACCGCGCGCTACATGGCCGAGGAAGTCAAGAAGCGCCATCTCCGTCTTTGAGGGAATTCAGATTGACCGAACAACCGCGACCAACGACCCGTTCTAAAACTCCTCTGATCCTGAGCTCTGCGCGCGCAACCGAATAGCGAACGTCAGTCTTGACGCTTTTCATCGGAGAGAAACGATGCCTCTAAATGCTCTACTCCGGATCCTCTCTCTGACGTGCCTGACTTCAATGCTTTGCCTTCAGGCGTGCAACCGAGAGGAACACGGTCCGAGTTCTGAACAGCAGGATATCGCTGCGATCACAGCAGCCAGCAAGGCCCGGGCTGACGCTTTCAATCAAGGGAATGCCGCCGGAATTGCCGCTCACTTCACCGAGGACGGCCTGTTAATGGTGCCCGATCAGCCAACACGGAAAGGCAAAGCTGCCGTACACTCTTACTACCAACACATCTTCGATGAATACGAGACTCGCTTGAAGAGCTGCTACGACGAAGTGAAGGTGTCGGCAGACCTTGCCTTCGGAAGAGGTTTTGCTGAGGTGACGATGATCCCAAAGCGGGGAGGAGACGCACGCTCCTCAACCGCAAAGTACATCAATATCATGAAGCGTGAAGCCGATGGTTCGTGGAAGACCACTCACGACATTTGGAACGGCAATGAGATGCCGAACAAGCAATGACCTCAGCCCCAGGTCGGCAGTTACGGAACTGGGCGATCGTGGCGATGGAATGACGGGCGATTACGTCCGCAATTTCCTTGACTGCCTCAAGAGCCGCCAGCGTCCAAATGCCGACATTCTGGTGCGCCATCGCTCTGCGCTCGCCTCTCATCTAGGGAATATCGGTCGAGAGGCGCCGCATCGAACTGGTCTCGTCCGCGAAGAGGTGCGTCCAGGGCAAGTTTCCGTTCTTCGCAGCTTCGTGGGCACCTCGGGTTTTTGCGCTACCTTCATACCGGAGGCCAGAGGTTGCGGATTGGCGCGCCGGTGAAGTCTCAAGGCTCCAAACAGGTGGTTTACGGTACGCGTTCTGCGCACTGACTTGGAGCCCTCGGATGTGCTACAAATAAGCGTGTTACCGAGCTCAAACGATTGCAATTCTCTTCCAATCCATGAGGCCACTATGACCGCAAGAACCCTGAATGCCGAAGAACTTGCGTTGCTGCGCAAGATCGATTCTCCCACCGTCGCCAATGTGATCGAGCTCTTCGACATTCGGTCCTATGTCGCGGGTTACACGAACCTGACTCTGAAAGCCATTTACCCGAAGCTGCCGCCGGCCGTCGGCTACGCAGTCACTGCGACCTTCCGCTCGGCCTATCCTGCCCAGCAGGGCGACTCTTACGGAGGCATGTCACGCTTGATTGCGGACGCGATGGGAACGCCCGCGCCACGAATGGTGGTGTTTCAGGATTTCGACGACCCGCCGCAAGCGGCAACCTATGGAGAGGTCATGGCCACGGCGCTCAAGACGTTTGGCTTCGCTGGGTTGATCACCAGCGGTGGGGCTCGTGACATCGAGCAGGTTGACCGTCTTCAATTCCCCTGCTGGGCCTCGTCGGTAATCGTCTCCCACGGCTATTGCCGCATTCAAGAAGTCAATGTTCCTGTCTGCGTGGGTGGCTTGGAAGTGAGGCCTGGGGATTTGTTGCACGCCGATGCGAATGGCGTTGTGAATATCCCACACGAAATCGCTTCAGCCGTGGCAGCGCTCTGCGAGCCCTTCATCGAGGCTGAGGACATCATTCTGGGCTATCTGAAGGGCCCGCAGCCCACGCCCGAAGGGTATGCGGAAGCCGTGCGCAAATCGAAGCAGCGGATCGGCGAGCTGCGAGGGCGAGCCAGGGAGTTGTGGAAGGGCAAGGCGTAGCATTTCGTGGGTGGCCACCGGACGTCGCCGGTGCAGACCCACTCCCCGCAGCTTGATCGGAAGTTCTCCGCCTCGGCAGGAGCCTCGCCCTCCAGGCAACGCTCGAGCGAGCCGCGATTGATCTGGATCTGACGATGCCTGTTTTTCAAGCGGACCCACTGAAGCAGATCGGCCAGCGGGTGTTCCAGGCGGCTGGCGCAACCACTGACGAAGCTCGGATTGTTTCGGAAGCGCTGGTGAACGCTAATCTCATCGGGCACGACTCCCACGGCGTGATGCGCATACCGGAGTACGTGCGCTGGATGGAGCAGAACCTCATCACGATCGGCGCCCATATCCGCGTCGTTCGCGAAGCGGAGTCGTTTGCCATCGTCGATGGCGGTTGGGGCTTCGGGCAGGTGATCGGACGGGAAGCCGCGGCACAGGGCGAATGTGAGAGCAGACCTCTGGGCCGTGACCGTTGCTGGATGAGGATTCTGGTCGCCGTCCGGAGGTGAACGCATGCGTTCACCTCACATTCGAATGTCCAAACTCCAGTGCCCGGCACCAGCGAATTGGTGCCGGGCCGCACTGGCGTGCGGCACTACAAGCGCTGTGCTTTGGATTTCTTCCCCGTACACCGTTGTCCTGGGTCACATGATCGAGCGGAACCTAACAACCCCTCGATTGCAGGGCACGCGCCTTGCTTTGCGACTCCTGAGCCTGCTTTCTCTGTTCAGCACCGCCGTCGCAAGGCCGGCCGCAGCTCAAGCCCCTCCCCAGTTCGAGAAGGATGTGCTGCCGATCCTGGAGAAGTACTTGCTTCTGACCATCTCAACCACTCGATATGACACCTAAAGACCTGGCAGGTAAAACGGCACTTATCACGGGCGGATCGCGCGGCATTGGCCGCGCGATTGCGCTGAGGTTAGCGCGGCACGGCGCCAACGTGGCCATTAACTACTTCAGCCGCGACGCAGACGCTGTGGACACTCAGAGGGAAGTGCAGCGAGAGGGCGTGCCGTGTGTCCTGGTCAAGGGTGACGTTTCCGAGCCGGCAAGCGTCGACTCCGTCGTGGCTCGAACGTGTGAGGCTCTGGGGCCTGTCGACCTGCTGGTGGCCAACGCCGGCATCAGCATTCTCGAAAGCCACAAGGAGATCTCGTGGACGACCTGGAAGAAAACCCTGTCGATAAATCTCGATAGCGTGTTCCTATCGATCATGGCCGTAAAGGACGGAATGCTGGAGCGGAAATACGGAAGGATTGTCTGTATCTCCTCAGTTGCCGCCCTCAGGCCCCGGCAACGACAGATTCATTATGCGGCAAGCAAGGGTGCCATCGTTTCCATGGTCCGTTGTTGCGCTGAGGCCTTTGCCCCCCATGTCCGCGTCAATTGCATCGCCCCGGGACTTATCGAAACCGAGATGGGCGCGGGGCTGGGACCGGAGGCCACGAAGTCCATTGTCGAGAACACGCCGCTGAACAGACTCGGCCAGCCCGAGGAAATCGCTAACGTCGCCTACTTCCTGCTGTCGGACCAATCCAGCTTCATGACGGGGCAGACCCTGGCCGTGAGTGGTGGCCGCATCATGCTGCCCTGAGCCCGGGTCAAGATGTGTCGCCGAGCGGAAGATCGGCTTGAAGCCAGGCAGCGGCACCTGCCGGGCAAAATAAGGAGTTGGGAGCGGCGTCAGTCAGGAGCGATCCAACTCAGAAATCCAACAACCCCTCGCTCAAAATGGCAAGCTCCGCAGGAACGCCGCGCTCGAGTCCTTCATAGCCTGGAAACCCACCAAAGCGAAAACAGAGTCGCAGGTAGTCGACAAACAGCAAGCGATGCCGTTCGTTAAGCAGTTCTCCGTCCGCGCGCAGATCGGGGACAGCGACCTGGTAAGGGTCGCCTCCGCTCGTGTCGGCCTTGTGGAGATCGTCTGGCGCAATGGTGATGAATCGTTCGTCATCATCCATTCCCTCACCGACTTCCTCCAGCGCGTCCTCGACCGAAAAGACAACCAGCGGATCGGGACAGATGCCTTCGGCGCCGGTCCCTGTCGGAGCGAGAGTTGGATGAGACCCCATCCAGTCGACGGCGCCGACCACCTCGTAGAAAGCGCGGAGAGACAGCGGCAGGGCTCCCGCCATCTTCTCTAGCCTTGCGAGCTGCCTGCGAACCTGCCGGCTCGGCAGAACATGCGCTCTCACCGTGCGATCGCGCGGTGCCTGCTTGGCCGAAGCCACCTGCTCGGCAAGCTTGTTCCGCCCCAGCTTGAGCATGTTCAGCAGGTTTTGCAGGTGCAGTGAGTCACCCGCTTTTGGTTGCGAGGGGTCGAATTGCGTCAGCGGCTCCGCTCTCTCAATCCAGGCGTCGAGCGCCGCGCCGGTGGTCTTGAATTGGTAGTTCATTCGCTGCAATCGCGCCACGACTGTTTTCACGTTGGCTTCCACCCGCCGCATCGTTTCCTACGCCACAGCAAGCGCATCAGCGGCCGCGGGGTCCTGCCGCACCGCCGGCCCCAGCGCAACCAACTCTGACCAGACTTTCGTGTGCTCCCCGGCCGTGTAGCGCTCGAACAGAGTCAACCGTCCACCGGCGTGTGCTCGCAGGCTTTCCAGACGAGCGGCTGGATCTGACGGCAGCTCGGCCTTCAGAATGTCGCTGGTCTTGGCTTTCTTCCCTGCCGGTTTGGATTTGCCAAATCGTGTCTCGACGTACTTCCGGAAATCCGCCGGGAGTGGCTTCAGATCGCCAGGAGTCAAACTCTCGGGTTGCAGAATGCATCGCTCTGGAAGACTGAAGCCATGCCAAGCGAACAGCCTGGCTCCATCACGGTACACGGCCGCTGGACCTTCGGCGCAATGCAACAGCCAGCGCTCGTCGACATGAACCTCCGTAGGCCGATCGGCCAGGACTGCACCGTTGGCAAACGGCCACCAGAGCCCCGCCGAACGGGCGATGCTCCAGGCTGCAGCTAACAGAGGCGGCCTCGAGCGCGCGCCGGCTTCGACTTCATCCGCGGCCATCTGGCGGAACGAATAGTCGGCCAGAAACGACGCCGACCGGATCGAACTCGTCGTTTGCCATTCGACCTGGGCAACCATCACGCTGCTGGCTCCAGCGAAGAGTTGTT
The DNA here is from genome assembly GCA_016871215.1 of Acidimicrobiia bacterium. Classification (GTDB taxonomy): domain Bacteria; phylum Acidobacteriota; class Terriglobia; order Versatilivoradales; family Versatilivoraceae; genus VFZK01. Next base: position 29,220 of record VFZK01000008.1, read on the forward strand.
GTTCGGCGCGATGCAAATCGTCGGAGTCTGAGGGCACGGCAAAGAGATTCGCTGGGTTCTCGTACAGCTGGAATCGCGCATTAACGATCTCCGTCTGCAAAAGTTTTGGAAAGCCCCGGGAAAAATCAGGATGAGCCCAGTGCTGGCCCAAGGGCTTTCCCAAGGCAGCTAGGGCTTCATCCCACTGCGGCAGGACGGCCTGCCGGCAGATCTCTGCACGCACCTGGTTCAGCATCTCTCTCGCAGGGCGCGTTCGTTCCGCGCTTGCCAGAAGCTGTTGCCAGATGTTGCTGTGAGGCGTTAGCAGTAGCGCGACGGCCCACGACGCTTGCAGCGGAGAGTCGAACCAAAGGAAGTTCTGAGGATCCCCAAAACCTGCGGCCTGATAAAGGTCTCGGACTTCAGCCGCTGCGTGAGGACGGTCGGCTGGCTGCGTGGAAAACAGGGTATCGATCCATTCCTTTCGAATCTCGGCTATGGTCTTCACAGGTCTCTCCGGCTTTCTTCAAGACAAGCTAGCAGATTGCGCTGGGAGGTCCAGCAAATCCTTATCGTCGCGAATGCAGATAGTGTACGAGATTTCGAATTAATCGCTCGCAAGCTGGATCAGAAATGCAAGAATCCATTTGATCGGTGCACCCAGCGCACAGAAGGACGTCCTTGAGAATCTCTACAGACCAAGAGTGGCAAGGCAGTGCTCACGCAAAGACAAGGATTTCCATTAGGCGTTCTGAGCCACGCTGAGAAGACTCCGTGTTCCGAGGGACTCAGGTTTGGCGGTTGGCCTGCAAAAGGATTGAAGGAGGTGTCCATGAGATTCATCACGTTTCCGCTAGCCTTCTTGCTGGGAGCGATGATCGTGGTTGGCTTTCTGCACGGGGATCTGTGGATCGCCTTTACCCAGTTTGGCACGCTGGGGAACGCGGAAAAATTGGGCTGTCTTATCGCGGTCGTGGCAGGCTTCTTTGCAGCTCTTCTTCGGGATAACTGACCGCAACGGCAGGACGGAAGCCTCGCTTTTCTGCGTAGCCGCATCCCTTCGAACCATGGATAACTGTTCGGGGCTGGAAGGACAGGGTTCTTGGTTCTGACGCCCGTTCGGGCGGCCACTCCGCAGGGTTCTAGCCCGACGTCCCCTGTAGGCAGACATTCATCCTCTTTTGGGAACTGAAACCCTGTTTCCTCCATCAGGACGGCAAGCTTAAGCGAAAGCCGCGGGCAGCAGCCCGAGTCCCTTGCCAAGCCCCGGTCGAAGATCGATAGCCCAGGCTTGAGGAAAAGGGCAACATTTCTTCCCACAACGCAAACAACCGAATAGCCAGTCTGCGCAATCTAAGCATCGGCACCCACCACCTGGTTCTCGTCTGGCGAGGTCTCAAGGCACGACCTGAACCTGAATGGCCGAACTACCGTTGCAGACAGGAAATCGCAGCTAGCTGTGTTCTGGGCTCTGTTAGGCAAACGCCCGGAGTGGCGCGCGACGCAGGCAAAACGCCGTCAAAGGAGGAACTTCGATGACAAGACGTGCTCTTTCTTCTCCAAAAGCATTTGCAGCAATTAGCCTCGCGATGCTGCTATTGGCACAGCATTGCTTGGCCGAGCCACCCAAGAAACGAGTGAGTGTCATGGATTTCGAGTTCGTAACCGTTCAGCGTTGGTGGGACGGGAATTGGGACATCGGGAAAGGCATCTCGGATTTGCTAGTCGACCGTCTGGTCAGTGAGGGCAACCTCAGCGTCATCGAGCGAAGAAAACTGGACACAGTTCTGGCAGAGCAGAACTTCTCTACGAGCGAGCGGGCTGACAGCTCGAGTGCGGCTCGCATCGGAAAAGTGCTCGGAGTCAATGCCATCATCCTGGGTAGCGTCACTCAGTTTGGCACCGAGAAAAGGGACTTCAACGCAAGCGGAATTGGCGGCGGCAGGGGCGGTCTAGGTGCTGGCAGAGTGGGAACCCGCGAAGGCAAAGCTCTGGTGGCAGTGACGGCGCGTCTGATTGATATCAATACGGGCGAGGTGCTGGCGTCTTCGACTGGCCGAGGCCAATCGTCCCGCAGCGGCCTGTTGCTCGGCGGCCTGGTGATCGGACGCGGAGGCTTTGGGGCTGGCAGCGTCAACATGAACAGCAGCCAGTTCAGGGAAACGATCCTCGGCGAGGCGACGCATGCGGCCGTCAACGACCTGGCTCGCCAGCTGGGGTTGTTCGCTCACAAGATTCCGTCCGGTTCTCCAGAGATCCGAGGCATGGTCGCTGACGTGACCGGAAACAGCGTGATCCTGAATGTGGGTCGATCTCACGGACTTGAAGCAGGCACAACACTCAATGTGCTGCGGGTAGAAAGGACCGTCAAGGATCCTGCAACGGGCAAGCCTTTACGGGAAATTGTCACAGAGATCGGGCGGGTACGGGTTGACGAAGCGGACAATGATTCCGCAACCGGGACGATCATTGCCGGACGCGAGATCAAACTGGGAGATCTGGTCCGCAATCGTTAACTTCGTTCTGGAACCGGGGGATCCTCGAAAGTGCTTTCACTCCAGCCTCACCAGTCGACCACCGAGTCGTCGTCAGCGTCGTAGGACTCTGGATTGCGCCAGTCGTGCCCGATCTTGTCGGCCATGGCATTCTCGTCCAGTTCGATTCCTAATCCGGGTCCGAGGGGAATATCCACGTAGCCGTCTTTCACCCGGAACGGGTTCTTGATGTAACCATCACCGAGGCTGACCTGCTCCTGGCACAAGAAGTTCGGAATCGAAGCGGCGATCTGCAAGCCAGCTGCGAGAGAAATGGGGCCCAGAGGATTGTGCGGCGCCAGCGCAGCGTAGTAGGCTTCGGCCATCCCTGCGATCAACCGGACTTCGGTGATTCCGCCGGCATGGCATAAATCAGGTTGGAGAATGCTGGCGGCGCTCTTTTCCAGGATTTCCCGAAAGCCCCACTTCGTGAAGATCCGTTCGCCGGTGGCGATCGGCAGGTGAGTGCCGCGCGCAATGTCGGCCATCGCTTCCACGTTCTGGCAATTCACAGGTTCTTCGACAAAGAACGGCTGGTAAGGCTCGAGCACTTTGATTAGCAGCTTCGCCGTTTGGGGCGAAATCGCCCCGTGGAAATCGATCCCGATGTCGCACTCTGGGCCGGCTGCCTCGCGCAACGCTGCGAAGTCGCTTGCCACGTGATCGACAAACGCTTTGTTCTCCACGATCCGAGCCGGCCGCTTCTTGGCGGGTCCCGGCTTGAAAGCTGTGAATCCCTGTGCCCGTGCTTGCTTGATCCCTTCCGGAGTTCTGGCGTGTGAATAGACGCGAATCCGCTGGCGGGTTGGCCCTCCCAAGAGTTCGTAGACCGGAACCCCTAAAGCTTTGCCTTTGATGTCCCACAGAGCCTGGTCGATGCCGCTGAGGGCACTCGTCAGAATCGGACCTCCCCGGTAGAACGCATGGCGGTAAATGGCCTGCCAATGATGTGCCACCGCACGTGGATCTTTCCCCACGAGGTAAGGCTCAACCTCTCGCACGGCTTCGGCACAAGTCTTGGCACGACCCTCCGTGATAGGCTCACCCAAGCCTGTAATCCCAGCGTTGGTGTGGATCTTCAGAAACAGCCAACGAGGCTTCACGAGGAACGTTTCCAGTCTCGTGATCTTGATGATCTCCCTTGCGGTTGGCCGCTTCGCTGCCGCATTCTGCGGCGCGGCGCTAATGCGAGCGACTGTGGGAACAGCGAAGGAAGCTGCACCGATACCGAGCAGCCGGGCGGCACCCCTCAAGACACAACGACGATTTGCTTGGACTGGCGGATGACGCTGTTTTCTCATGGTTCCTCCCATCGCGACGAACCAATCTGGTATTAGCCAGATTATGCGCCGAACGGGCTTATAGCGACTGAACCGGAACGGAGGGATTGAAAGGAAAGCGGGAGTGCCCTAGGATAGGCGGTTTGCAAAGACGACCTATCCAGACTTGATAGAGCGATCAAGGAAAGGAGCACTCCCGAATGGAGAAGATAGCAAAAGCGCCGAGGTCTGAAAAGGCCGTTGCGAGCGGAAAAGAAAGAACGCGGGGGAAAGCCAATAAAATCGGGGCGGCCACCCGGTACGACTTTGGAGGCGGGGTGCTGACCCCGTACGGCGGCCTGTTACCGCTGGCGGCGTTGTTGGAGAAGCTGGAGTTTGTGCAGCTGCTGTACGAGAAGCTAACGGTCAAGCGGCAGCCGGCGAGTCTGAGTAATGCCCAATTCGTGATGGGGACCGTGTTGATGTTTTACTTAGGTTTTGCGCGAATGCACCATGTGAGATACGTGCGGGACGATGAGATGGTGCAAGAGGTGTTGGGCAGCGCGG